>JAZQSP010000001.1:0-1029 GCA_045630205.1 Faecalimonas sp.
TACCCCTTTCCATAATGTAGAGCAGTCTTTTCTGCTCAAAATTTTGCATTTTTTGATATTTCTATTTTTACGCGCACATAGTATAGCATATTGCAAGAATAATTGCAAATGTTTTCAAGAAAAAATCTGAAAAAAATGGGAGTTTATGACTATTTACTAAAAAAGAAAGGACAGATTCTGCAAAAAAGCAAAATCTGCCTTTTCTTTTCACTTCCTTCGAAATTGTTAGGAATTTACTGGCATTTTTTTCAGTTTTTTTACTAAAAACATTTGCATATTTTCTTGCAATATGCTATACTATGTGCGCGTAAAAATAGAAATATCAAAAAATGCAAAATTTTGAGCAGAAAAGACTGCTCTACATTATGGAAAGGGGTAATACCAAAATGTCTCACAAGTATGTTTACCTGTTTACCGAAGGCAATGGCTCCATGCGTGAGCTGCTGGGCGGTAAGGGCGCAAACCTGGCAGAAATGACCAACATTGGTCTGCCTGTTCCCCAGGGCTTCACTGTTTCCACCGAAGCCTGCACTAAGTATTACGAAGATGGCCGCATGATCAACGCCGATATCCAGGCACAGATCATGGAGCACGTTGCAAAGCTGGAGCAGATCACCGGCAAGAAGTTCGGTGACAAGGAGAATCCTCTGCTGGTCTCCGTTCGTTCCGGTGCCCGCGCTTCTATGCCCGGTATGATGGACACCATCCTGAACCTGGGTCTGAACGAAGAAGTTGTCGAGGTTCTGGCTACCAAGTCCGGCAACCCCCGTTGGGCTTACGACTGCTACCGCCGTTTCATCCAGATGTACTCCGACGTCGTTATGGAAGTCGGCAAGAAGTACTTCGAGGTCCTCATCGACGAGATGAAAGAGAAAAAGGGTGTCGTTCAGGATACCGAGCTGACCGCTGACGACCTGAAGGAGCTGGCTAACCAGTTCAAGGCTGAGTATAAGAACAAGATCGGCACTGACTTCCCCTCCGATCCTGTTGAGCAGCTGATGGGCGCTGTCCAGGCTGTGTTCCGTTCCT
>JAZQSP010000002.1:0-7917 GCA_045630205.1 Faecalimonas sp.
AGGAATTAAACCCACATGCAACACAAACAAAACATAACACACTGATACACATATTTATAAATGTTAATCTTTTGAATTATATTGCATTTTTGTGGTGCAATATTGCGATTCAGTGGTGCAATTTTTATATATTTGCACCACGTTAAATAATGGTATGCTATGAAAGGATTAACATTATTCAGAAGAACTACAAAATCAGAGGGAACTATCAAACTCAGATTTAGATTAAGAGACGGACGTGGAGTTGACCTTTACCACAAGAGTGAAATAAAGGCAGACCTCAAAGATTTATCAAAGTTTGAAGATGACGGCACACTTCGTCCCAAGGTCTCTATCTACAACCATGAACTCAAAGAGAAAATAGATAAAGAAATAAAAGCTATTGAATCTGCATATATAGAGTTATGTGGAAAGATGGATAAAAGCCTTATAACAGCAGAACTTTTTGAAGAAACAATTAGTCGGCATCTGCACCCTGAAGATTATATTGCCATAACTAAAGAGGAGACCTTGTTGGAGAGATACAGTCGATTTATAAAAGAAGGTTTTCGTGACGGAACTTTTGCGGAAAAAAGAGTCCTTCAATATAATGGCCTCTATAAAGAATTGAAACGTTATCTAGCCATCCACCATCAAACAAGCATATTGCCAAAGCATTTTACAGCTGACGATTTAATGGAATTACGTATCTTCCTTTTTGAGGAATATAAATATGTCAGTAAATATCCTTCGCTCTATGTCGATGTTAAACAACAATGTTTGCCAACCAAAGAACGTGCACAAAATACTGTAGCCATAAAATTAAGGATGTTGCAGGCTTTCTATACAGAATTGGAAGAGCGAGACGAAATAGAGGTCTCCCCATTCAGAAAACTTGGTAGGAATAGAAGAAAAGCTGTAATGAAAGAAAGCTATGATGCTCCTATTTATCTGCTACAGGAAGAACTTTTAAAGGTCATGAATACTGAAGTACCGGAAGTCTTACAAGAAGCAAAAGAATGTTTTCTGCTTCAATGCGCTTTTGGAAGTCGCATCGAAGATTACAAAGCTCTCAGTATGGATAAAGTTACAGTGAGTGCTGATGGCATTCCTTATTTACGCTATCTACCACAAAAGACACTAAAAAGCAATGAGCATAAGGATGAAGTGGAAATCCCCATCGTAAGATATGCATTAGACTTAATAAAGAAATGGCAATTTAACTTTCCTATTCTTAAATATGTTACGGGCAAAAGTGGTTATAACGTGAAAATTAGAAGATTACTCGAATATTGCCAGATAGACAGAGAGGTAAGAATCTTCGATGAAAAGTCTTCTGAGAATATCTATAATCCTCTTTATTCTATGGGCAGTAGCAAAATTTGTCGTAAGACACATATAGATATGCTTACAAAGGTACAAGTCAACATGTATGTTTCAGGACATCACAAAGAAGGAAGCAACGCTGTTAAACACTATTCTTCTTTATCCCTAAAAGACCGTTTTATCCTAATGAGTGCTGCATACAAACAACCACTTTATAAGGTAGACAAGGAACTTAACGTAATAGAAGAAATATAGTCTACATTCAACTTTTTGCATTAAAAATAGAATCGGGCACACAATCATATGTTAAAGATTGTTGTCCGATTTTTTGTATTTAGTGGACAATACCCCCTTTCTTCTATTGGCAAAAATGTGGCAAATGATGTGGCACAAAGTGTAAACGGCTATTGGACACTCATATTTTATTCAATTATGCTAACTTGTCATGATATCAGTCTATATTCACTCAAACATCTGGACACTACTCTGATTATTATGTGGCAAACGATGTGGAACAGTTCTGGCATTTTCCCTTTTTAGTATCTGGCAAAAGTTTAATTATTCAGCTTATTATCAATTTGTTAAGTAATATTTCAAGCCTTTGCATATCAATTTTAGCATATTACATTTGCAGCGTCAAAGCCGTTATTTCATCATTGTAACGAGTGGAGACCCAAGTGGGTGCAGCGGTGAATGTATCACCAATGATGGCTGCCAACAACCCCACTTTCACAAATATGATGAACGAATTTAACAAGAACACACAGACGCTAATGATTGTCTCTAAGGATGATTTAGAAAATGTTGTTCAAAACGCAGTTAACCGTCTATTGGAGAAGCGAGAAAACAAGCCTGAAGTCTATTTAAGCGCGGAAGAGACAGCCAGAAGATTAAAAGTAGACCGTTCTACTCTTTGGCGTTGGAACAAGGATGGATATCTGACCACTACAAAAGTAGGCAATAAGGTACGTTACAAATTATCCGATGTGGAACGTATTCAGAAAGGGGAAGTTTATGAATGAAACAAGAATTACCGCAAAAGGAATCATGGAAGATGCTGATAAACTGATAAATCAAGTCTGCAAGTCTCAGTTTCCAGTTGAAATATTCCCCACAATGATTCGTAAAATCATTTGGAAAATGAAAGAAGCATTGACATATCCGGTAGACTATACAGCCTCAAGCATGTTAGTTGCCATAGCTGTAGGTATAGGTAACACCCATGTATTGAAATTCAAAAGTGAATGGACTGTTAAAGATATCCTCTATATGGCGCTTGTTGGAAGACCTGGTGCTAACAAAAGCCATCCCCTTCGTACTGTTCTACGTCCATATTTTGAATTTGATAGCGAGCAATACCGAAAATTTAGTGAGGAACTGAATCGTTATAACAAGATTATGGGGATAAAGAAGAAGGAACGGATGGAACAGGGATATGAGACAGATCCCACATTTCCAGTTCGCAAACGATTCTTGGTATCTGATATCACGCAGGAAGCAATGGTCAAGGCTCTTGCCGAGAATCGTAGAGGTATATGTTTATACATGGATGAACTTCAAGGCTGGGTAAAGAATTTTACCCGTTACAATAATGGTTCCGAAGAACAGTTTTATATTTCTCTTTTTAACGGAAGCTGCTATATATCCGACCGAAAAGGAGATACAAACAATAATTGCATCGACGATCCTTTTGCTTGTATCATTGGGACAATACAACCGGCTATACTTACTGAAATGCTCAAAGGGAGTAAAAGCGACAATGGCTTTGCCGAAAGAATTCTGTTTGCTATTCCAGAAGAACAAGAGAAATCCTATTGGAATGATACTGATATGGACGCTTCCTATTACGGTGATTGGGATAATATCATTCAAAAACTCATTCACTTGAAAATTTCAACAGATGAAACTGGCCGCGTAATACCAACAACAATAGAGTACGAGCTAGAAGCAAAGAAACTTCTATTGGAATGGCAACGAAACTGGACTGATATGATTAACGAGGAAGAGTCAGACAAAAAGAAAGGTATCTATAGCAAATTTGAGATATTCATTCACCGCTTTTGTCTCATTATCCAAGTCTGCAAATGGCTATGCAATGAAGGAAGCGCAGATAAAGTGGATTTTGACACGGTTACTAAAGCTATTAAACTGGTAGATTACTACAAGGGAACAGCTTTGTTAGTTAATGATATGATGAATGGAATATTTCTAACTGCCAAACAGAAAGTATTATTGCAGAAACTCCCTGAAGAATTCAGCCGTGCAGAAGGATTGGAGATAGCAATACAACTGGAATGGAATCCAAGCACATTCGACAGGTTCTTGAAAAAGGCAAGTACTAAATACCTTATTCATCGGCATGGGCACTATCAAAAGGCAATTGACAAAATGCCAAATTGACAATTTTATGGGCGATTTTAGCATTTTAGCAATTGGGCAATCACAAAAACTTAATGCATATGACGAATTATAGATTCATATTAGAGCCATACAACAGGAGTAAACGAAATCGTTACATCTGTCCAAGTTGCGGTAAAAAGTTTCAATTCTCACGTTACGTTGACATTGAAGGCAGTATTGAATTTCCTGATTATGTGGGTAAATGTAATCGCGAGAATAAATGCGGTTATCACTATTCCCCATCCATGTATTTCGAAAAGAATCCAAACGAAAGGGAAAAGACAAGAGAAAATTCTTCCCCTACCATAAAGAA
Organism: Faecalimonas sp.; assembly: GCA_045630205.1. Classification (GTDB taxonomy): domain Bacteria; phylum Bacillota; class Clostridia; order Lachnospirales; family Lachnospiraceae; genus Faecalimonas. The sequence goes on from JAZQSP010000002.1 coordinate 4,019, forward strand.
TGTAAAACCTTTTATACAAGAAGTAATGGACGCATCATTTATTGACAGACGGATTATGGAACAGTCGCTACGTCATTACGAACGCAACAACCTATATGTATATCTGTGTGGACAACTCGGAACAAAAACCGCCATCCAACAAATGCAAATGTATCATGTTGGCACAGCCAAAAAATGGGGTAATTCTACTGTATTTTGGCAAGTGGACACAAAAGGCAGAGTACATACAGGTAAAGTCATGCTCTATAATCCAAATACCGGCAAACGTGTAAAAGAGCCATATGCTAAAATCTCATGGGTACATACGATACTTAACCTTCCCACTTTTACACTCAACCAATGTTTCTTTGGTGAACACCTGCTGGCCGGCAATAATAAACCAATAGCCATTGTTGAGAGTGAAAAAACCGCCATCATTGCTTCCGCTTATATACCTAATTATATATGGCTAGCCACAGGAGGGAAGAATGGTTGTTTTAATGAACAGCACTTTGACATTCTTTGTGGCAGGAATGTGGTCCTCTTTCCGGACATCGGCATGGAAGATGAATGGCAAAAGAAAACATTCTTGATGAGACGAAAAGGCATCAACGTTATTCTGTCTGACTACTTGGGCCAGCATGCAAGTGCAGAGGAAAAAGAAAACGGATATGACATCGCAGATTATCTGATAAAAGAGAAGTCTGGTGAAGCCATATTACAAAGTATGTGCCAGAAAAATCCCTCTCTTAAGAAGATGATAGAACTTCTCAATTTGGAACTGGTAGACTTCCATTTTGAGAGCAAATAAAGAAGATTCAATCCTCATAAATCTGAATAAAAATGGAGTGACAGAGGGATGTAGTTTTTTCGGTTGGCAAGTTTATGTTTTGGTAATCCCAAAACCTTGAATCAACCGCTCCTCACACTCCACAACCAACAAACTTTCAACCGAAAAAAGAAATGAACGATAAGAACAAAGGCGGAAGACCGCAATTGACGAGAGTAGAAAAACGCAGCGAAATCTTCACTGTCAAATGTACCCCCATAGAGAAACATACGATCAAAGGAAAGGCTAAAATGTCTGGGGTCAAACCTGCAGAGTACATCAGAGAATGTGCAGTAAATGGAAGTATAAAATCCAGATTGACTTCGGAAGAGGTAAAACACATAAGAGTATTATCTGGTATGGCAAATAACTTAAACCAATTGGCCAAGAACGCGAACACCTATGGCTATCATCATGTGGCAACAGAAGCCAGTCATCTGATGAACGAAGTGGATAACATTATTAAACAGATTAGAGGATGATTGCAAAGATTATGAAACGAAGCAGTTTTGGCGGTGTCGTGAATTACGTCTTTAAAGATGGTAAAGATGCCAAGCTGTTGGCATCTGATGGTGTTCGTACAAATACTCTACTGAGCATCATTGCATGCTTCAACGATCAGGCTTCACAAAACAGCAAAGTGAAAAACATGGTTGGTCACACCGCACTGAGTTTTAGCGAGAAAGATAAATTCAAATTGAATGACGAACGAATGGTTCAAATTGCACATGACTATATGGAAAAGATGGGAATCAAGAACACGCAATACATCATTGTCCGTCATTTCGATAGGGACCATCCCCACATCCATATTGTGTATAATCGTGTGGATAACGATGGTCGTACAATAAGCGATAGTAACGACCAAATTCGTAGTTCGGCCATCTGTAAGGAACTGACCATGCGGTATGGATTACACATGCCTAAAGGTAAGGAAAAAGTCAAGGTAAATAGATTGCGTGGTATGGACAAAGAGAAGTTCCATTTGTACGCAACCATCTTGGATACTTTACGCGATTGTAATAATTGGGATATTTTCCAACATAGACTTGAAAGAAGAGGAATTACCATTTCATTCCGAAGAAATGAGAATGGCAATGTACATGGTATATGCTTTACCAAGGATGGCCATACTTATAGCGGTTCAAAAATCGACCGTAGTTTGGGCTATAACAAATTGGTCGCTCTATTGGGCCAAATAAATCAATCCCAAGTGAATCAAAAAGAATCCTACCGCTACGAAAACATTCATGTATACCATGAAACATTGGACGATGGAAGAACCATTAGAATTTATGAACCAGAAATTTCAAGTCCTGATAGTGGTCCTTCATTTGGGCATAATATTGCCAATGCAGCTATAGAATTCGCATTGCAACCTCACGATGTACCCACATCCGGTGGAAGTGGTGGAAGTTCCTCAGAGGACGAGGATAATGAGAAAGAAAACAAGAATAACAAACCACGTAAATTTAGAAGAAGATGAAGAAAGACAATGAAAATGCGGCTCTACTGTCCATGTTTGATGAACTGACAGATGAGATTAAAAAGAACCGACAAACGATAATACAATTACAGAACACCATTCAACGGCACGACATTGGGAAAATCGTAGATGAATCCATCTTTATTGCACTCAATGAAAAGTTTCCTAACAAATCTCAGTTGGAAAAGGATGAAGAAGCCAAACGACATCATCAAGCCATGGCAACCTGGACTACTCAGCGAGAGAAGAACTTGTTTGAGCAATACATCAAACCGACACTAATACCTCTCAATGGAATTGAAAATAAATTTATGACAATAGCAAATAGTCTTATCAAGGAATATCGCAAGGAACGAGAATCTCAGAAAACAGCTTACTACAAAACATTAGCAATAGTTACTCTAAGTTCACTTTTGTTAATTTCTATACTTATAACTTGTATCGTTTAATACGAAGTCCAATAGTAAAACACACATTTTGCTATTGGACTTTATGCATTAACAAGAATCATAAAAGATTTGATTGTAACAGTTATATCTTATGTGACCTTTTTAAGAAAAGCCAACTCGCTTAAAATAAATCGTTTAGTCGGATTGTTTGAAAATAGGGTAACGAGATAGCAACCGTTCGTATTTCTGAGCTCTTCATTGTTTTTGCCACAATGTGCTAACTCTTGACACTACAAAGTGTACAAAAAGAATCTAAATTATGAATATAATTGAGGTATTCTTTGCTGTTTCAGATATTATTCGTACTTTTGCGAACAACAAACAATGTGTGATTATGGCAAATAAAGATTATAGTATTAAGCAAGAGCAAGTTGCACGCTTTGCAAAGGCTATGGGACACCCAGCCCGTATAGCGATACTCCAATTCCTTGCAAAGCAGACGCAATGTTACTTTGGCGATATACACGAGGAATTACCGATTGCGAAAGCAACAGTTTCACAACATTTGAAAGAGTTAAAAGATGCCGGTTTGATACAAGGCGAAGTCGAAACGCCAAAGGTAAAGTATTGCATCAATCGTGATAATTGGAAGTTAGCTCGTGAACTATTTGGTGAGTTCTTCAATCAGTGTGCGTGTAAGAAAGAGAGTTGCTGTGAATAAACAGCCTCTTTTTTTAGGAATAATGTTCGTTGTTTTGCGAATTACTAACACTAAATAAAGTTTGTATGTATTGGATTCTATTAATTTATCTCGTTGTAGCCTATTTCGTTCCAGAAGTAGGAGTGATAGCTATCATATGTATGGTTGGTCCTGTGGCAATGGCGGTAAGGAAAGGACGCTATTGGTGTGGGCATTTTTGTCCGCGTGGAAACCTTTATGATAAAGTCATCATCCGTTTTTCTCCTCATAAACCTATACCGTCTTTCGTGCGTACAAAGGCATTTCGCATCTTTATGCTTTGTTTCATATTCGGAATGTTCGGTGTTCAGTTGTATATGAACGGATGGTCTTGGACAGGAGTCGGACGTACATTTTGGAATATCATTTTAATAACGACCATCGTAGGAATCGTGCTCGGCTTCATTTATGCTCCGAGAACTTGGTGCAGTTTCTGCCCTATGGGTACACTGTCGGCTTGGATAACACCAAAAAGGA
>JAZQSP010000003.1:0-5889 GCA_045630205.1 Faecalimonas sp.
GTAACAGCCACCCTTATATCATCTCTGGCCGCAGTTGCCTAGTCTTTTCCAGAATCTCTCGCACAGTTGTCGAGCATATATTACAGACACAGAGCGCATGGTTTCTCAAACATACTTTTAGCAAGCGACTTTTATGTGAATTGGGATTCAAGAAACACTAAGTCCCCTTACACTGCTCTGGTAATAGAAAAGAATACGCCGAAGCGTATTCTTTATAAGTCTTTTTAAATTGTCACGCGGAATGCCTTTTTTGCACACAGCCCCCAACCTTTGATGTAGAGCCTTATTCTCCGCCGGGACCATCGCGACGTGGAACTTCATCCGGTGTTACATTGGTTGTAACATTTGATGGCTTTGGCAAATCAATTTCCGGAATATCTCCATCATCATACACATTTCCAGGGCGTGATGTAATTTCTATTACGGCTTGTTCTTTATCTTTCATCTGTCCTCATTCCTTTCTGATAATCATGTTTCAAATATAGTGTTCGCATTTCACTTTCTTTTTATGAAAATTTCTGTTAGAATAACGAAGGAAAGAAAGCTTAAAGGAGTTTATATACATGAGTATTTTAAATGTTGAACATTTATCACATGGTTTTGGAGACCGTGCAATCTTCGGCGATGTGTCTTTTCGTCTTTTAAAAGGCGAACATATCGGTCTTGTGGGAGCAAACGGCGAAGGGAAATCGACCTTTTTGAATATTGTAACCGGAAAGTTACAACCGGATGAAGGGAAAATTGAATGGGCCAAAAATGTTCGAGTAGGATATTTGGACCAGCACACTGTGTTGGAAAAAGGTATGACAATTCGAGATGTATTAAATAGTGCCTTTTCATACCTGTTCGATATGGAAGCGGAAATGAATCGCATGTTTGAACAGATGGGAGAAGCCACGCCGGAAGAAATGGAACGTCTTTTAGAAGAGACCGGAACATACCAGGACTTGTTAGAACAACATGATTTCTATGTGATTGACGCAAAGGTAGAAGAAGTTGCAAGAGCATTAGGACTTCTTGATATTGGACTTGAAAGAGACGTCACGGACTTAAGCGGCGGACAGAGAACGAAAGTGTTACTTGCGAAACTTTTGCTGGAAAAACCGGATATTCTTCTGTTGGATGAGCCGACCAACTACTTGGATGAAGAACATATCGCATGGCTAAAACGATATCTGATTGAATACGAGAATGCATTTGTGTTGATTTCGCACGACATTCCATTCTTGAATGAAGTAATCAATATTATTTATCACATGGAGAATCAGGAACTGAATCGTTATGTGGGTGACTATGACCACTTTCAGGAAGTGTATGCGGTGAAGAAATCACAGTTGGAAGCGGCATACAAACGTCAGCAACAGGAAATCAGTGAACTTAAGGATTTTGTTGCAAGAAACAAGGCGCGTGTGTCTACCAGGAACATGGCGATGTCTCGTCAAAAGAAGTTGGACAAGATGGATGTCATTGAACTGGCGGCAGAAAAACCGAAACTGGAATTCAACTTCAAAGTAGGAAGAACTCCGGGCAGATATATATTCGAAACCAAGGATTTGGTAATTGGATATGATGAACCATTATCAAAACCATTAACGCTCTCCATGGAACGTGGAAGCAAGATTGCTCTTGTCGGTGCAAACGGAATTGGCAAGACCACACTCTTAAAGAGTATCTTGGGACTGATTCCATCGCTGCAGGGTTCAGTGGAACTTGGTGAGAATCTTTTAATTGGATATTTTGAGCAGGAAGCAGCGCCGGATAATAAGACCTCTTGTATCGAAGAGATATGGAAGGAGTTCCCTTCGTATACTCAGTATGAAGTGCGTTCTGCCCTTGCGAAATGTGGACTTACAACCAAGCACATCGAAAGTCAGGTTCGTGTATTAAGCGGTGGTGAGCAGGCAAAGGTAAGACTTTGTAAACTGATAAACAAAGAGACAAATATCTTGCTCTTGGACGAGCCAACCAATCACTTAGATGTAGATGCAAAAGAAGAATTAAAGCGTGCGTTACTTGCATACACGGGCAGTGTTCTACTTATTTGTCATGAACCGGAATTTTATCGGGATGTGGTAAATGAAGTATGGGATTGTACCAAATGGACAACAAAAATATTTTAATCAGCCTTTGCATATCTAACCAATGCAAAAAATAACTGCTTCATATTTGGAGCAGAATCAATCATACTTTCCGGATGCCATTGTACTCCTAATGCAAAGGAGTGTGATGGCATTTCGATTGCTTCAATGATGTTATCGCCGGTTGAACCCGTAACGACCAAATCTTTTCCGACTCGGTCAATTGCCTGATGATGAAAACTGTTCGTGTAAGCAAATGGACCCAGCATGCGGTGAACATGAGATTTTGATGTAAAAGATACTTTATGGCTGATGTCTTTGCGTGAGAGACTCGTTTGCATATGATTGATGGTATCAAAGTTGACCTCATTCAAATCCTGATGGATGGTACCACCACATGCGACATTAAGCACCTGCATACCACGACAGATGGCGAGTATGGGTTTTTCTGTCTCCAGAATCTGCTTCATGAAGCGAATTTGGAATAAATCCAGTGTAATATCTGTTTTGCCGATTCCGTTTGTAGGCTCTTGGCCGAAGAGTAATGGGGTGATATCTCCGCCACCGCAGAAGAGGAAACCGTCACAGAGCTCAACATATTCACGGATGGCAGCCTTGGATTTTACCATTGGAAGAATCAGAGGCAAGCCACCCGATGATTTAATCGCCTGGATATAGGCATCTGTCACATATTGTCTGTTATTTTCTAAACCACAAATTATAATTCCGATTTTTGTTTTCATATATACTTCCTTTTAAAAATATGTTAGACTAAAACAGTAAATTCTATGCAGGAGATTGGAAAAAAATGAGATTCATTGACATGCACTGCGATACGTTTTGGCTTATGATGCGTAAAAAGGGTGTAAGTTTGCAAAAGAATGACCTCTGCATCGACATAGAGAAGATGCAGAAGGCGGGTAGTATGGCTCAGTTCTTTGCGAGTTTTATACATATGAGTCAGTTTGAAGGCGTAGATGCGGTGGAAGAAGCTTATAGGCATGCCTTAGCCATGATTGCACACGGAAAAGCGGAACTTGCAAAGAGTTCGGATGAGATTGCAATTGCTCATACTTATGAGGAGTTGATTGCCAATCGTGACAACGGGAAAATGTCTGCTGTTCTGACGGTTGAAGAAGGTGGCATCCTGAATGGCAAGATGGCATACTTAGAGGAATTGTATCGCCAGGGAATTCGTCTGATTACATTAACTTGGAATCATGAGAATTGTATCGGTTTTCCGAATAGTCGTGACCCGGAGTTGATGAAACGAGGATTAAAACCATTTGGAGTCGAAGTGGTAAGACGCATGAATGAGCTGGGTATGATTATCGATGTGTCTCACTTATCAGATGGGGGATTTTGGGATGTAGTTAACTATAGTAGCAAGCCGTTTGTTGCATCGCACTCTAATGCAAGAATACTGTGCAATCACCCGAGAAATCTGACGGATGAGATGATAAAGGCGTTGGCAGAGAAGGGCGGCGTGACAGGTGTGAATTTCTATCCGTATTTCTTGCGGGAGGACGGAAAGGCAACGGTAGAACACATTGCAAATCATATTTGGCATATATACCAAGTTGGCGGTGAAGATGTTCTTGTATTCGGAACAGATTTTGACGGATTCGACGAAGGAGAATTAGATATATCGGATATGGGCGAAATGAATCTGGTATACGATGCAATTCAGAAACGTGGGTTTACGGAGCGACAGATGGATAAACTGCTAAATGGCAATATTATAAGAGTATTGCAGGCTATGTGATGTAGAGAAAGAGGATTTGAAGGCACAAAGACATATAAGATATGCACAGGAGAGGAGAAAAATATGGCAACAATCAAACCATTTATAGGAATCAGACCGAACAGAGAGAAGGCGGCAAGAATTGCGGCACTTCCATATGATGTATATAATCGCGCAGAAGCGAAGGCAGAGGTAGAGAAAGAACCATTATCCTTCCTTCGTATTGACAGACCGGAGACCCAGTTTGCAGATGATATGGATATGTATGCAGATGAGGTGTATCAGAGGGCACACGACATTCTGTGGGAAATGGTTGCAAATGGTGATTTTGTAACAGAAGAAAAGGAATGCTATTACATTTATGAATTAACGATGAACGGCAGAGTGCAGGATGGACTTGTGGCGTGCGCATCCATTGATGATTATGCAAACAATGTAATTAAGAAACATGAGAATACGAGAGAAGAGAAAGAACAGGATCGTATTCGCCATGTAGATAGGTGCAGTGCACAGACAGGACCGATTTATCTCGCATACCGTGTACGACCTGCCATTCGTGAAGTGATTGCAGCCAAAAAGCAGGAGGAGGCTCTCTATGATTTCACATCCGATGATGGAATTCGCCATCGCGTGTTCGTGATTGATGAACCGGAACGGATAGAGATAATTCGTAGCGAATTTGCTGATACCAATGAAATCTATATTGCAGACGGTCATCACAGAGCGGCGTCAGCGGTGAAGGTTGGACTGAAGCGCCGAGCAGAGCATCCGGATTATGATGGAAGTGAAGCGTTTAATTATTTCTTATCCGTTCTTTTTGCAGATGAACAGCTTATGATTATGGATTATAACCGCGTAGTAAAGGATTTGAATGGATATACATCGGAGGAGTTCTTGGAAGAAGCGAATCGAATTTTTACAATAGAGGAAGATAAGAGTGAAGACCATTACCCGAAATATAAAGGTGAGTTTGCTATGTATCTAGAAGGGAAATGGTATCGATGTCATGTTCGCGAGGAAGATAGATGTACTGACCCTGTAGAAGGTCTGGATGTCTCTATTCTTCAGAAGAAACTTCTCACACCGGTGCTTAGAATCGGCGATCCGCGAATCGATAAACGCATCGATTTTGTTGGCGGTATTCGAGGGTTGGGAGAGTTAGAAAAGCGAGTGTCAACTGATTGTAAGGTAGCGTTTGCCATGTATCCAACGTCGATTCAGGAGTTATTTGATGTGGCAGATGCAGGGTTATTGATGCCACCGAAGTCTACTTGGTTTGAGCCGAAACTTAGAAGCGGACTTTTTATACATAGAATTTAAAAATACTAATTTATTATAACACTTTTGGCAAAGGCAAGATTCATTTTATCGAATTTTGCCTTGTTTTTTATTGTGATTTCTGATTGTAATTTTTGTTTTTATAAATTATAATAATAGCACATCGAAATCAGGATAAGTTTATTCAAACAATAAATGTCCTTGGCGTATTAAAGCGCATCTAAATTTCAAAGCATATCTGCTGAAGAATTTTCAATTTTGATGAAAAATGAATAAAGGAAGTGGTTTTTATGATTGTATAAATCTTTGTTTTTGCTTGACACAAAAAAAATATCATATTAAAATGCAACTAGAGAACGGTTGCAAGAAAGGTAAGCCGTTTATATGAGTAAATTTGAAAAAGCTAGAGAAAGAATACTTTTAATACCCAAAGACTATACTTATTCAGAAGCAAGGTATTTGCTTTCACAAATGGGATTCATAGAGTATAACAAGGGAAAAACGTCTGGATCTAGAGTGAAATTCTACAGAGAAAAAGACAATAGAATCATTTTGTTACATAAACCACATCCAAGTGATGTGATGAAAGTGGGAGCAGTAAAAGATTTGGTGGAACATTTAGTAAAGTTAGGAGATTTATAATGAAGAATGTATTAGAATATAAAGGATATCATACTAGAATTGAATTTGATTCGGAATCTTTAGTTGTTCGAGGGAAAATTGAAGGAATCAAAGATTTTGTTGATTTTGAGAGTTCTGATTTGACAAGTATTGAAAAAGAGTTCCATG
>JAZQSP010000004.1:0-27887 GCA_045630205.1 Faecalimonas sp.
CTCTGTTACTTTTTCTCCAAGATATCCTTCAGCATCTGCTTTTAATTTCTGAAGAATCATAGCTGAAATCTCTTGTGGAGAGTATTTCTTGTCATCGATTGCTACTTTGTAATCTCTACCCATTTCTCTCTTGATTGAAGAAATAGTTTTGTCAGCATTAGTTACTGCCTGACGTTTTGCAGGTTCACCTACTAAACGTTCTCCTGTTTTTGTAAATGCCACTACAGATGGAGTTGTTCTTGCACCTTCTGTGTTAGCGATAACTGTTGGCTGTCCACCTTCCATAACGGCAACACAGCTGTTTGTTGTACCTAAGTCAATACCAATAATTTTTCCCATTTTTAAATCCTCCTAAATATTTATGTTTGATTGTTAGTTCGCTACCTTCACCATGCTGTATCTCACAACGGAGTCACGGTATGTGTAGCCTTTTTGAAATTCTTCTACAATAATATTATCTCCAACCGTCTCGTCTTCTACATGCATCACTGCATTGTGAAGGTCCGGATTGAATTCCTGTCCAACTGCTTCGATTGGCTTCACACCAACCGTCTCAAGCATTGTCATCAGTTGCTTATATACCATCTCCATACCGGTTACAAATGCATCTTCTTTGTCTTCTTCTGTCACTGTCGAAAAACCTCTCTCGAAGTTATCAACTACCGGAAGTAACTTTTCTATGATGTCTTTTGCACCGATTTCGTACATTGCTGATTTCTCTTTTTCTGTACGTTTGCGGAAATTATCGAACTCAGCCATCTGTCTTAAGAGTTTGTCTGAGAGTTCTTCGATTTTCTCATCTTTTGAATCTTTTTTCTTCTTAAATAATTTTGATTTTTCTTTGGTAGGTTCTGCTTCTTCTGTTGTCTCCTCTGACTGTTCTGCCTCTTCTACCGTAGCCTCTGCAGTTTCTGCTTCGGTCTCTTCTGTCTGAACATCAGTCGGAACTGTCTCCTCCACAGTTTCCTCTACCACTTCTTGATTCTTGTTTTCTTCCAATGGACCTTGCCGCCTTTCTATTCTTCTTTATGGAAAATCTCGTCAAGCTCTGTCATCAGAGTCTTCAGAGTCTTCATTACATGTTCATAATCCATTCGTTTTGGTCCGATAATACCTATCGTTCCCTGCATTCCTTCACCTAATTCATATGTTGCAGTTACCACACTACAATCCTTCATAGACTGAACCGGAGTTTCATTACCGATGTAAACCTGAATGCCATGATTATCGTCTTTTGAAAGTGTCTGTGTTACAATCTCCTGTAGCATCTGTTTTTCTTCAAATGCATTGATAATCTCCTGTGCACTCTGATTGTCACTGAGTTCCGGATACTTGAATACATTTGTTGCACCGCTGGTATATATCTCCAAATCTTCCGGCTGAATGGTGCTTCCAATCGCATTTAACACATCTCCGATAATCTCTGCCTGCGCGCCTGCCTGCTCTTTGAGAGCCGCTATCATTCCGAGATTAATCTCTTCAATCGACATGCCCGGAAGACTTGTATTAAGAAGCATGTTCAGTTTTAACATAATCTCATTATTAAGAGTCTCTTCTACTGTGACAATCTTATTCTTAATAATGTTGCCTTCCATCACAATCACTGCGATAATCTGATGCTCATCAACCTGTGAAAGCTGAATGAATTTTAATTTGTTTCTGTTCATGTTCGGAGCCGAAACCATTGTTGCATAATTCGTATTGACTGCCAATACTTTCGCCGCCTGCTTGAGAATCTTATCCATCTTGTCGGCTTTCTCGAGCATCTGCTCTCGCATCTCAATGACTTCCTGTTCCTTCTCTGCCATCAGCATATCTACATAAAGGCGATACCCTTTATCCGAAGGAATACGTCCCGCTGATGTGTGAGGCTGTATGATGTAACCCAAATCCTCTAAATCAGCCATCTCATTACGAATGGTTGCAGAACTTAAATTAAGGTCTGTGTATTTAGAAATCGTTCTGGAGCCAACCGGTTCGCCGGTCTCTAAATAGTTCTTGATAACCGCTTGTAAAATCTTAAGTTTACGGTCATCTAATCCGTGATTCAGTTCCATAGATACCTCCTCTTTTTGTTTATTAGCACTCTTTTCTTTCGAGTGCTAACATCTATGTTATTAAGATATCACCGAGACAATCTTTTGTCAACCATATTTATACTTTTTTTAGATTTAAAAGTTCCCCCACAAACCTCGACTGCTTCATCTTCTTCCCATTTCTCTCTTTATTATAGGAAATAACAAGTCTCTTCTTAGCTCTTGTCATCGCAACATAAAAAAGTCTCCGCTCTTCTTCTACTTCTTCCTTTGTCTCTGCCTTTTTATATGGGCAGATATCCTCGTTCGCACCAATAATAAATACCGTATGAAATTCAAGACCTTTTGCCCCATGCATTGTCATCAAAGATATGGATTTTGCACTCGGTTCCTGATACTCTGCCTGTCTGCGAAGCTGCTCTGAATACTCTTCGATATGAGCAAACCATTCCTCTATGGTCTTATACTCTCTCGCTCGATCTTCAATCTCTTTTAGAACATCCAATAGTTCGTCCAATTTAATTCTTCGCTTAATAGAATATTCCTTCAAAAAATCATCATAGCCGATGTGCTTTCGTATATATTGAATTGCCGCATAAGGAGCACATCGCTTGATGATGCGAAAATCGACTTCCAACTGGTCAATGCGGTCCAGCATCCAGTCTTTATCTTGATAGAACTTACGTAGTTCCTCAAATGACACTTCCCCATGTTCCAGGCTGTCTCTGCCAATGTAACGATTCGGCCGATTCATAATCTCAAGAAACAACTTCCGCGAGCGCTCCCCAAGTGCCAACTTCATATACGCAATCAGATTCTTCGCGATGAAATGCTCATACAGATTTGGGAAATGCTCCTTCATATAATAAGGAACACTATACTCCATACACGTTTCAACAAGTGAACGTGCTTCTTGATTCGTACGGAACAGAACCGCAATCTCTGTGGGTGGTACGCCTGCCTTCAATGCTTTTTGAATCTCACTTATGACATACTTGCTCTCTTCAATTGGGTGGCGTACCTCCTGCACATGTACATTTGCTCCCTGTTCATTCTGTGTCACAATCTCCTTCGAAAAACGTTTCGCATTGCGTCGAATCACCCGCGCTGCACCATTTACAATGGCTTTTGTAGAGCGATAATTCACATCTAATAAGATGCGTTTCGTATCCGGATAATCATTTGGAAAGTTCAGCATAATCTCAGGTCTTGCACCGCGGAACTGGTAGATGGATTGGTCATCGTCTCCGACGATAAACAAGTTGTTTTCCGGTTCCGCCAACATACGAATGACGTCATACTGCACTTTGTTGATGTCCTGAAACTCGTCGATTAAGATGTATTTGTATTTTTTCTTCCACAGTTCGAGAATGTCAGGTCTCTTTTGAAAAAGTTCTTTTGTCAACACCAGCATGTCATCGAAATCAATTTTTCTTTGTTTTTTTCTTGCTTCTTCATATGCATGATAGATACCAGAAAAAGTTTCTTCCTCACAATTCAGCGACTGATATTCCGCTAGCGGGATCTGATTGTTTTTTACATTACTGATTTCTGCTGCAATTCCCTGCAGGAATTCCTTTTCATCGTCAATATCCAAGTCCATGCGCTCCACCACACGCTGCAGAAGCTGATACTTCTGCTCGTCTGAGAAGATATTTTCTGAAGTTAATTTATATGCCCATTTTAATATGCCGTAATAAATTCCGTGAAAGGTTCCGAATGTCACCGGTAAATGGTCGTTTCCCCACAACGCTTGAAATCTACTTTTCATCTCTTTAGACGCAGCTTTAGAAAAGGTAATGACTAGAATTTCTTCCGGATTTACCCTATGCTTTTTTATCAGATATTCAATTCGTCTTGTGATAACGGTAGTTTTCCCGGAACCGGGACCTGCGAGAACCATACACGGTCCATCTTTGTGGGCAATTGCTTGAAGTTGAGCATGATTTAGACTCATTTACACTTCCCCTTTTGTATTTGAATTTAAATATTGCGGTGCAATAATTCGATTTATTATATTGCACCGTAGAAATCTTAATTTGATATGTTATGTTTCAAAATATTTACGGAGTATACAAGAATCTTGCAATTATACACCGTAACAATGCAATCCAATGCAACTAATAGCGACAAATTTTACGGTGTAGGCGGAACATATTTTGTTTCAGACCGTAATATGTCAAATCACTGCCATTAACAGAAGCACTTTTTACGGTGCAAGCACAGAAAAGTTCTTCACACACCGTAATAGTCACCTTCGCTGCATTGACATGCCACAAAAACTACGGTGCATATCAACAAACAATCGCACTACACCGTAATCCCCTCAAAAGAGACACTATAAGGCGGGAAATTCTTCCCGCCTTATGATTATTTGCTTAATAATTCAATTCCCTTGCGAATTCTTGCAAGCGATTCTTCTTTTCCTAAGATTTCCATAATCTCAGTTGCACCACCCGGTGTGTTCTGCTTACCGGATACAGCTGTTCTTACCGGCCAGATTGCATAACCGTTCTTGCAACCTTTTTGCTCCACATATTTGCTAAGCACACCATATAATGCATCATTTGTATAATCATCATGTACTTCAAATAATGGAAGAAGTTCCTTCAATACTTCAAGTGAAGTCTCTTCATTTGTCTTCATCTTCTTGTGTGTATACATTGCTGTATCGTACTCCGGAAGTTCCTCAAAGAAATCAATCTGCTCTTTGATATCCGGGAAGATTTCGATTCTTGTCTTCACCATTGCGGCAAGTTTCTTAAGGTCATAGTCTTTTGTGATGACTTCCTTGATGTAAGGCTCTGCAATCTCATAGAATTTATCAAAATCCATTGCCTTTAAGTATTCACCGTTCATCCATCTGAGTTTCACAGTATCAAATACTGCAGGTGACTTGCTCATATGCTTGTAATCAAATGCTTTCACAAGTTCTTCCAATGAAAAGATTTCCTGATTGTCTGTCGAACTCCATCCAAGAAGTGCTACGTAGTTAACAACTGCTTCTGTGATGTATCCCTGTTCAATCAAATCTTCATAAGAAGAATGTCCTGAGCGTTTGCTAAGTTTCTTATGTGTCTCATCTGTAATTAATGGACAGTGTACATAAGTCGGAACTTCCCAACCGAATGCTTCGTATAATCTGTTATATTTCGGTGCAGATGAGAGATACTCATTACCGCGAACAACGTGTGTAATTCCCTGCAAATGGTCATCCACAACGTTTGCAAAGTTATAGGTTGGATATCCGTCTGACTTAATCAGAATCATATCATCAAGTTCTGCATTTGGAACTGTGATATCTCCGTAAATATCATCATGGAAGGTTGTTGTTCCCTCTGTCGGCATGTTAATACGGATTACGTATGGCTTGCCCGACGCAAGGTTTGCTTCAATCTCCTCTTGGCTGAGGTATAAGCAATGTTTGTCGTAAACAACTATCTCCTCTCCGCCTTCTTTTACTTCACTCTTAAGGGAAGCCAATCTCTCTTTGTCACAGAAGCAGTAATATGCATGTCCTGTCTCAATTAATTTTTTTGCATACTCCAGATAAAGACCGGTTGCCTGTCTCTCACTCTGTACATATGGACCGAAGCCTCCGTCCTTGTCCGGACCTTCATCGTGAATCAGACCTGTCTTCTCCAATGTTCGATATATAATATCAACAGCACCTTCCACCAGACGTTCTTGGTCTGTATCTTCAATACGAAGAAGGAAATCTCCGTCCTCATGCTTTGCAATCAAATACGCATACAAAGCTGTTCTGAGGTTACCAACATGCATTCTTCCGGTTGGACTTGGTGCAAATCTTGTTCTCACTTTACTCATTATTTTTCTCCCAAAATCTTATCAATACTTACTAATTTTACACTCAATACAAAAATCTCTGTTGCCAAAGCCAGTTCTTCCGGAGTTGGGAACGATGGTGCAATACGGATGTTGCTGTCCTTCGGATCCTTTCCGTAAGGGAAAGTAGCTCCCGCCCCTGTCATCACAACGCCTGCTTCTTTTGCCTTCGCAACAATTGCCTTTGCACATCCTTCTAATGCGTCAAAGGAAATAAAGTATCCACCGCGTGGGCGAATCCAACTGCCGATTTCAAGACCTCCAAGTTCTTTTTCAAGACCATCAAGTACTGCCTCGAATTTCGGTCTCAAAATATCAGCATGCTTCTTCATGTGTTCAACAACTCCATGGATGTCTCCAAAGAAACGTGCATGGCGCAACTGATTTACTTTATCATGACCAATTGTCTGAATTGTCATCTGTTTACGAATATCTGCCAGGTTCGCCGTAGAAGCCGCTATCGCTGCAATTCCGGAACCAGGGAAACTGATTTTGGATGTAGAACAGAACTTATAAACCATATCCGGATTACCTTCCTGCTTACATGCCATTAAGATTTCTATCAAATAATCCTGTTGGTCATCGTACAGATGATGAATGGTGTATGCATTATCCCAATAGATACGGAAATCCTTCGCTGCAGGTTTTAATCTCGCGAAACGGCGCACTACCTGGTCAGAGTATGTAATACCCTGTGGGTTCGAGTACTTCGGCACACACCAAATACCTTTTACAGAATCATCGTTGTTAACAAGTGCCTCTACCATATCCATATTCGGCCCTTCTTCTGTCATTGGGATGTTAATCATCTCAATACCGAAATGTTCCGTAATTGCAAAATGTCTGTCGTATCCCGGTACCGGACACAGGAATTTTACTTTATCAAGTTTGCACCAAGGTGTACTTCCCATAACACCATGTGTCATTGATCGTGAGATGGTGTCATACATCACATTCAAACTAGAGTTACCAAAGATAACGATATTTTCTTTTGGAACCTCCGACATATCTGAAAGAAGCTGTTTTGCTTCATTGATTCCGTCAAGTACTCCGTAGTTACGGCAGTCCACACCTTCTTCACAAGTCAAATCCACATCACTGTTGAGTACATCCATCATACCCATAGACAAGTCAAGCTGTGCTTTTGACGGTTTACCACGAGACATATCAAGCTTCAGATTTCTTGCTTTAATCTCTGCAAATTTTGCTTCCAATTCTTTTTTTAATGACAATAACTCTTCTACACTTAAATCTTTATACGCTGCCATACCTAAAACGCCTCCTCTTTTTCTTCCTAATGTATTAGTGTATACGATTTATACTGATTTATCAATCTTTTTTTACATTTCTCCTGTGCTAATTCTGCGATATTGATTTTTCCAGTTCTCCAGTGTATCCTCGTATTGAAGCACCTTGATGCGACCTTCAATCTCTGTGATTACAGCCCCTAGTTCACTGTCCACTGTCTGATAAACCGGACTCTTATGCAAAAGTGACAGATACTCTTCACCACTCATATATTTACGACAGGCATAGAGATATGCCTTTAACATAGAACGCTCTTCGCATATCTGAAATGCAGCCTCATACATTTTTGCAGCCTCTTCATATAAGAAAAGACGTCCATACGCAGCTCCTAAACAAGCGTATACCTTTCCATAAAATTTGCCGTCTATACTCTCGTCACGCTCACCGTGAATAATGTCTTGATATGCCATAATGGCAGACTTCACGGAACCGCTTTCCAGAAGGTTGTCCGCCTTGTATTTCTGTTTTTCAATCGGCCTTTGATTCTTCAGTCTGTCTAATACATCCTGCATCCGGCTGAGTTCTGCTGTTGTATAGATAGCCGAAGACGCCAAAATGCATACAACAAATTGTTCCATAGAAGCATCCTGCTCAAGCAGCTCTCTGAGGCTGTCGGAAAGACCTTTCAGTTCCAGTTCGTCTTCCAGCCAGTCGCACAGCTTCTCATTCATAATCGTGTAATCCACAAGATACAGGTGATTGCACAGATAATAACACAGTTCTTCAATTGTATAAATGCGACGATGAATACGCGCAATTTCATAAGCATGTCTTGCCTTCTTCTTATGACAAAGAATTAAACTGCTCATTGCTTCCTCCTAAATGTATGTCCTTTTCCACGTAAAAATCAGTAGCCGGGAAAAACTCTCCGAATCCCACATCCTTCATGGTGATTCGACAACGTTTCTCATCCAGCAGCATCACTTTTACCTGTAATCTGAGTGTATAATTATTGCGCTTCGGCAGACCCTCCAGTGATATTCTCTCTACTTGCAGTTCTGCTCCGGCAAGAGATTCGATGTGAACCTCAATGTCATCGGTATTCTCTAATAATAGTTCAAAGCTTGTATCTGCTTCATACCACCTGCTGCCCCATGGCACAATCGGGTACCATTTATCCTTTCCTTGCATACGAAGTTTCAGACACACCTGATCCATCATCTTAGTTTCATCCAGATAGACTAGTGCTTCTTCGTAATCACAAGCCCGTTTGAACGCCGCATAGCATGCACCTTTGCTGTAAAGGTTATTTCCGAGAAATGCTCTTCTGCCATTGCACATCACACGAAGCGACTGCGGATACCAGTTATTCTCAAAACCTTCTCCAACCAAAAATACGGAAGACACCAATTTCTTTTCAAAAACACCCTGCACAAACTGCTTAAATCTCACGTCCGCATCTCTTGCACGGTCCACGTTGAGTACCGGGTACACTGCAGACAGTTCTTCCATATATGCATTTGCCACCTCGTCCACGGTGATAAATGTATCTCTCCCTTTGCCATAACCTGTACGAATCTTTCGAAGCATATAGGCTTTTACTTCATGACGATCGCAGTGGAATAATGCCGCCTCATATTGCCAAAGTTCTTTTGGCTGGTACAGCATATAATTACAAAAGCTCTCCTTGTAATCCTGTACATAAATATGACGCTTGTCCACTCCTGCCCGCTGCCCGATTCCCTTCAGCATACGGACAATATCTATATTCAGTCTCGGAACTGTAAACACCAATTCATCAATGGTGTCAAAGCGCGCCAACGAATGTTCAACAAGCTCTGCCAAAGCTCTGACAGCCTCACCCCCGGCCTGCTCAATCGCCTGCTCATACAGCCCCACGGTCGGATATGTGACATTTTCCAACGTCTGTGGTTCCTGCTGTTCTTCATGATAAAAGCTTATCTGACAATAGCGCTCATTTAAGTCAATTCCAATCATACTTTTTGACATGTCACATCTCCTCCTTTGTATACTAGTACGTTGGGAACAGTTCTTTTGCAACCTGCTCCTCTTGCTTATAGCCTACCATGGCCTCATATTGTTTTTCTTTGGACAGACGGGAAATCAAATTCAATCTGCCAAATTTTCCTGCTTCATATACAATGTCCGTCTTACTGCAAACAGCCTTATCGCTTAGAAGCTGTTTTTCCTGATTCGTTTCTTCAAAATAATATTTCAAGCTTTCACCTTCATAAAGCACGAACTCTTTCACAAACACATTGTCATACATCGGGAGCAAAGTCTCTGAATGATAATCGTGTGCCGGGGAACCATCCCTCTGAATGCGATAGCAGATTCTTACCTTTCCATCCAACGCACCGCAGTATTCTACCAACACCTTATCATACAGTTGTACTTCCCTAAGCCACTCCTGTGGATACTCCATATAAAAAGCAAACACCATATGTTGCTCGCACATTTCCAAGAAAAACTCCTTCAGCATACACTGAATGGCAGGCTCCGTCTCACGGCCGACATAATATTTCAAAACTGCCACCTTACAGATATCAGCCAAATATTCCTTCTGCATCAGTTCCTGAATCATAATCCGAATAAGTGGTTCCGATATCTGACGATTTCTCACAACATACAATCTCGCAACATATGCAAGATATGCCTGTTTCAAGCGAAAATACGGTCTTCCCGTATAGTAATCCTCAAAAATCTCTTCCTCGCCAAACATCACCTCAGAGAATAACATTTGTGTAATGATACGCTCGGCAATAGCTTTTGCATTTACACCATACTCTCTTGCCTTCTGCCATACGAACTTCATGTCGCATGTTGCTCCGCAATAGAATTGCGCCAGATAATTTAACACAGCCTTATCATACATACCTTCCTTTAAAAGTTCAAAGGTCACATATAACAGAAAATCATCCTCCACTTGCTCCTGTTCACGAATGCGTTTCGTACACATAAGGAAAATCTCCTGTTTGTCAAAGTACTTCATGCCGTACTTCTTTAGATTTTCAAAAGAAAGTGGGATTTCCTGTTCCACTGCTCCCTGCTCCGTCTGAAGTACTTTGTGATTCTTGCACACGTCAGCAAATCTAAGCTCATGGAACAACCTTCTGGCATCATAAGACACCGAATCCGTATAGCGAAGACCATTATCCGCTTCGAATACAATTCTTGCGTCCTTATCATACAGATAAACCATTGCGCCTCGCTGCGCCTTGTACGGTATTCGTTGTCTGACACTTCCGTCTTTTTCAATTACAAGCACGTACTTGATGCCTTTGACATTCGTTGTCACCTGATAAGCATGATAAATATCATAGATTGCATCCATCTCTTCCAATGACAATGCACTCGGATTGAGAAAGCGATTGTAAATCACACGCAGAGAATCATTGATGTGACGCTTTAGCAGTTGTTCTTTTGCAAACGCTTTCATCTGCTCCTTGTACTGTTTATAAATATCCCCATTCTCACTCTCGTAAGTCAATATATTTTCATATAAAAGTGCAATCCTTCCATAGTCCAGATTAATCCCATGCGAATAATACAGGTAGACAATCTGCGGAAATGCGCTGCGCATTCTTTGCGCGTCCACAGACATCATAAAATATTCATATAACTGTGCAATGCGAAGTTCCTTCTTCACAGCGGCCTCATACCACTTATAATATGCACTTCCTGTCTTATTTCCTAAGATTAGTTGCATGCAAATTGCTTTTAAAATCAGTGGTTCATCATACATGCTATATGCCCGTTGTAAAATTCGCAAAAGCTTTACATCGTACTTTTTCTGTCTACACACCAAATCTGCCGCATGAATCGCCAAATCTCTGGTAATCACTTTGTATTTCGTTGCAAAATTTAATATCTGAACCTCAAAAGACTCGAGTTTTCGAAGCAATACAACGCGCTCCTGGAAACAAAGATAAGCCTCCGCATAGAGCAGAATATGATTCGCTCCATTAAAAAACTGTCTTTCCAGAACTCGCAATCTATCGTTGTAATCTCGATATTTCGTATCTAGGTTAATAATCATACAAAGCAATTGCCATGTATAAGGATGTTTCATATAGATACGATTAATCTCCTCCAACATCCGATTGGTATGTAAGGTGTCCTTCTTCAAAAGCGCCGTAAGGAACATGTAATACGCCTTGATATCCGCTTTTCTTCCAATGACAAAGCGCTCATAATTACCATTGTCCAGAATCCACTTTGCCTCTTCTTCTCTTCTTCCACGCAGATAAATGTGTGCCTGAAGAAGTGGATACAGTTCATTGTCCGGTTCCAGCTCACGAAGCTGATTCACTCGTTTTATTGCTTGTTCCACCCAAGTCTCAACACTCGCCTTCCCGGCAATAAATGCCAGATATTCCTTGAGCCCGCGCCCTGCAATCACACCCTTCATGCCTCGCATTTCATCATGCGAAGTATTTTGGTGCACCGTTACTTCGACGCTCATCGTCTCATAAGGTGTGGACACTGAAATTCTTCCAAAATTATAACCTGCATGCAGTTTCTTTGCACAAATCCGATATTCCAATCGATAGCTGCTTCCCACAAAGTCTTCTGTTGTAATCTCTTTCTGCGTAATATCTATAAATTCACCGACAGCCTCAATGCGAATCGGTGCAAATCCCCAAGTGTTTTTACTCATTGTGACGCAACACTTCTGTTCTTCTAAGACATCCTGAAGTTCCACTCTATCCTCAGAAAACGTAAGGAAAATCTTCTCCTTCAGTTTGATACCGACTAAGAACTCTTCCAACGCCTGCTCGTCCAAGGACCATTTGCGCATATTGTCATACAAATTAAACACACGCTTGTCCTCATACTTCAAAATCTCATAGAACTGCCTGTTGCGGAACAGTGTCTTCGCCTCCATGAAATCCTGCGCGGCAAGCTTCTTAAAGTCTGCCAAAGACTGAACTTTTCCATATTCTGTCACAACGAATGGTTTTTCCACAATTGCCGTAAAAGCAATATCATACTCTCCGCCGTTGCACACAACCGTAAATTTGCCCTGCTCGATATGTCCCGGTGCGAGTCCCGTGCTGTCATAGGTAAAGTTCACCTTTACCGGATTGCCCTCAAAGCCTTCCTCCAAGCAATGCACACGAAAAGAAGACGGATATACAAGACCTCTGATATTTCCGTCTTTTGTAGCCTCTATAGAGAAGCTCCCTTCGTACACTTCACCCTCTCCCACAGTGATAAGAATCTGCGTTTCAGAGAAGCGTACGTCAGGCTGCTTTGTTTTAAAATCACCTTTCGAAAATTGCTTGATTTTGTTCTTCATCTAGGCACCTGCTTTTGTAAAATTACTATCTTTAATCATAGCATTGTATGCGAGGAATTACAACTTATTTTTATCTATACCAATTCCGCAATTCTGGATACACCTACATATATTTCAGAAATCTTATACCAAGTTGAATAGTCAGTAACTCCCGTCTGTGGCAAACCGAATACCGATTGGAACACTTCCACTGCATTTGCAGTCGCCGGTCCATAGACACCATCTACTGTAACCCTTGGAATTGCCGGATATGCTCCCGCGATTACATTGAGCTGTTCCTGCATCTGGCGTACCTTATCACCTGACGAACCGACCGTCAAATCATACCCCGGCCAAGAAGATGGTATACCGGAAATCTCCTCGGCAGTGTTGATATACATATTATCGCCATAGAAATAGCGAAGAATCTCAATTGCCGAATATCCCTGATCACCAAGAGCTTTGGAGCCCCACTGTGTCATCCAACCCGGACAACTTACACGGTTGCCGTCGCAATATTGTGTCAAAATCGGC
Source organism: Faecalimonas sp. (assembly GCA_045630205.1). Taxonomy (GTDB): domain Bacteria; phylum Bacillota; class Clostridia; order Lachnospirales; family Lachnospiraceae; genus Faecalimonas. The sequence goes on from JAZQSP010000004.1 coordinate 12,967, forward strand.
TGACGCACATTCGGGCGTGAAAGATAATTTGCAAACAGTTCATCTACAATCACAGAAATGTTATCGTAAATATTTCGTTCCGGAATCCATTTGTGGTCGAATGCAGTAGATGAGGTAATAGTAAAATCGTATCCTTGATTTCTGTACCATTCCGTGTAAACACGGTTCAAAGTAAAAGACATAATTGCGAGTACATTTGCACGAATGGTATTTGCAGGCCATGTAGCATAGATTTCGCTGGATGCCACATTTTTGATGTAGTCTCTGTAACGTACATAATAATCTCTTGCAGTAGGGTCATTCGGAGAACCATCATGTACAACAATAAATTCCGGCACAACGACACGGCTAAGTACAATCTCGCCCGTTTCACGAAGCGGCTTAATCTCTGCTTCCGGAATCTTTGGCGGATATTCTCCGTAAAGTGTATGTGCTGGAATTACGAATACTTCTTCTCCTGTTTCCTGTGGTTCACTTGGCTGCAACTGGATATTTTGAAGAGCTGTAACATCTGCGAGAATTTCGGCACCGGAGATGCTGACCGGCTCAAATCCCGGTGCAGTAATATCTAATGTGTATTCCGCATAAGGCTGCACTTCGTTGTTTGGATTCAAACTTAATTCAAGCGGAGGAGCATCCAATTCCACAACCTCCGTTTGACCTGAGGAATTGGTCTGTAATTGTTCTAATGTGGAACCCGGAACACCGGTGTAGGAAATGGATACGGTAGCACCCGAAACCGGGAAGGACGTTGGACCGGATGTGATGTTGATTTGAAGGCGCCCCGTGTCGATATTGTTGTTCAGGTTGTTGTTTGCGTTGTTGCCGTTATTATTGTTGAAGTTGTTATTGGTATTATTGCCATTATTATTGTTGAAATTGTTAGTAGTTTGAGATGCGGTAAGGTGGTTCATGTATATACCTCTAAGAAACTCTGTTGCTATCATAATATGCGGATTGGGTATAAATTGTGAAACTCACTTGCTTTATACCCACAATCCTCTCAAAACACATGAAAATCATGTCCTAAAAATGGCTAGTTTCTATAGAACAGCATGCTGGCACCAATAATACCCACGTTTTTGTAAAAATGTGGGTATCAGCACACCCAACAAGGCTTCCTATAGAAACTAGCAAGCAAAATCATATACTTTAGCAAGTTATCACACATAAAATGGGTATAGCGAGTCTCTCACTGACTCACTATACCCATTTCCCACTTTAAAACAACTTCTTCACATCATTAAACATCACGAATGCCATCAGTGCCAGAAGCAGTATCATGCCAATTCCATGTACCCAGCCTTCCTTATCCGGCGGCACACGTTTTCCGCGAATCGCCTCTACAATCATGAACACCAGTCTTCCACCATCCAATGCCGGAAGTGGCAACAAGTTCATAACTCCAAGGTTTGCTGACAACAAGATTCCGATGTTCAGCATCTGCATGATCACAATCATCACACCATAGTTCTTACTCTGCTGATAAGTTTCGTCCACGACACTTACGATACCGACCGGTCCTGATAACTGGTCAACTCCGACATCCCCTGTCACTAACATCTTGAGACTCTCAAGTGTTGTACATATCCAGAATTTCACTTCGTAGACGCCGTACTGCACCGCAGTAAGTAAGTTTGCCTTCTCATACTGTGCCGGCGAAGTGATTCCAATCAGATAGCTACCGTCTTCATCCTTCTTCGGCGTAATCGTTACTTCATGCTTCTCTCCATCACGTTCATAAATCAAATCTACTGTCTCCCCCGGATGGAACATATTGTAGTAAGTAATTTCACGCCAAATATTGATTTTCTTGTTGTTCATCTTCACAATGCGATCGCCTTCTGTAAGCCCCGCCTCCTGTGCCGGGAATCCTTCCACAACACCGGAAATAACCGGTTCATCATAGCCGGTATATCCGATAACAATCATCGAAAACACAAGTGCCAGCAGGAAGTTAAACTCCGCACCTGCCACTACGACAGACATACGTGCCCAGACAGACTTGCTGTTAAAACTGCCTTCACTCATATCATCCACATCGTCTTCTCCCATCATACAGGAACCGCCGAGCGGAAGGAGTTTCAAAGAATATCTTGTCTCCCCTTTTACAAAGCTAAACAGCCTCGGTCCCATACCGATGGAAAATTCATCTACTCGTATTTTATTTGCCTTTGCAAGCAAAAAATGTCCTAGCTCATGTATAAATACAATGATTCCAAAAACTAGTATTGCAAGAATAATACCCAATCTACCACCTACTTTCTATCTGCTCATATACTTCCTGCTCCGTCTGAAGAATCTCTTCTACAGTCGGATTTGCAATATTCTTATGATTACGCATACACGTCTCTATAATCTCCGGAATCTCAAGATACTTAATCTCTCGATTCAGGAATTTGCTGACTGCCAATTCGTTTGCAGCATTAAATACCGTCGGAAGTGAACCGCCTGCTTTTCCTGCTTCCATAGCCATACGTAGACCGGAGAATGTATCCATATCCGGTTTCTCAAAGGTAAGCTGACTAAGCGTCGCGAAATCCACCCGGTCTCCCAGAAGATACTTACGTTCCGGATAGTACAGCGCGTACTGAATCGGAAGCTTCATATCCGGTGTTCCAAGTTCTGCAATGATTGCACCATCCACATATTCCACCATCGAGTGAATAATACTCTGCGGATGCACAACTACTTCTATCTGTTCAATATCCACATCAAAGAGCCACTTGGCTTCAATGACCTCCAACCCTTTATTCACCAAAGTCGAAGAATCTATGGTAATCTTTCTTCCCATCTCCCAGTTTGGATGCTTCAAAGCATCTTCCACTTGGATATTTGCAAGCTCATCTCGCTTTTTCCCTCGGAATGGTCCTCCGGAAGCAGTCAGTAAGATTTTATGCAATGCACTCCTCGAATTTCCCTGTAAAGATTGGAAAATTGCACTGTGTTCGCTGTCCACCGGAAGGATTGCCACGTTATTTGCATTTGCAAGGGGCATAATAATATGTCCTGCGGTCACCAGTGTCTCTTTGTTAGCAAGTGCTATATCTTTTCCTGCCTTGATTGCCTCAATAGTCGGGCGAATTCCAATCATACCCACAATCGCCGTCACCAAAATCTCAGATTCTGCAACTGTTGCAACCTCAATCAGTCCTTCCATTCCGGAAAGCACCTTTACGCTGAGGTCCTTCACATTATCACGGAGTTCTTTCGCCTTCTCTTCTGACCAAACTGCTGCAAGTTTCGGATGAAACTCACGAATCTGCTCTTCTAATAATTTAATATTATTACCGGCTGCAAGTCCTAAGACTTCCAAATCACCGTTTTCTCTAACAACTTCTAACGTCTGTGTTCCAATTGAGCCTGTTGAGCCCAATATTGCTATCTTCTTCATCGTTTTCCTCTCTTTAGAGCAACATAATCGCCATATAATAAATAATTGGCGCTGTAAAAATCACACTATCAAAGCGGTCCAAGATTCCGCCATGTCCCGGAATCAGATTGCCGTAATCCTTGATGTCATGATTTCTCTTAATTGCAGAGGCAGCCAAGTCTCCCACCATAGAAATCAAAGCACCAACTGCACAGATAAGAGCATATTGAACTATGCTTGTATGCGCTCCGGTCATCGTACAATTAATAATTCTCGCGTAAGCCGCACCGAGAAGTGCCGCTCCGACCACGCCGCCAACTGCCCCTTCTATGGATTTCTTTGGGCTGAGCTTTGGTGCCATCTTGTGTTTACCAAACAACATTCCGACGCAGTATGCGCAGGTATCACTTCCCCAGGAGCATATAAATACCAGCCATACGATAAATGCACCTTGTGGCAACATGCGAATCTGATATACATAAGAAAGCATAAACGCTACATAAAACAAGCCATAAAACGCCAGCATCACCTGCTCCGAGCGATATTTTGGATAGGTAAACACATAGATCATCATGAGTACAATCAAAAAAGCAATCGCAAGCATCACAATCAACTCTGTTCTATCCATGCGGAGCAAGAGATAATACGCTGCCGCAGCAATATATCCCGCACCTCCGAGTAGTGTGCCGCTAATCTCCAGCACTCTGTAAATTTCTGTCATTCCAATAAAACTAATCAATAAAAGTGTTGCAAACAAAACATCTCCGCCACTGATAATCGTTGCAAGTGCTATGATTACCAAAAGTATTCCACTTAACAGTCTCGTTTTAAACATTACTTTTCCCCTTCCTTTACACCGCCAAAGCGTCTGTCTCTACCATTATAGTATGCAATCGCTTCTGCTAAATCCTCTTTTGTAAAATCCGGCCACAATACATCTGTAAAATAAAACTCGCTATAGGCCAACTGCCACAACAAATAGTTGGATAATCTCTGTTCTCCGCTGGTACGAATCATAAGATCCGGATCCGGAATATCATGCGTATCCAGATACGTTTCAAATAGTTTCTCATCAATCTGTTCTGCTTCTACTTTACCGTCTTTCACGTCCATGCACATATTCTTCATTGCACGAATCATCTCATCACGGCTGCCGTAATTGAGAGCAATCTGAAAATTCAGTCCATCGTTATTCTTCGTTGCCTCCTCAAGTTCGGCAATACGATTTCTGATATCATCATCCAAAGCCGTCTTATCTCCCAGTACACGCACACGCATACGGTTCTTCTCTGCTGTCTTGAGGCAAGTCTTCATATAATTCCGAAGCAGATTCATGAGTGCATCTACTTCTTCTTTCGGACGCTTCCAATTTTCCGTAGAAAATGCATAGACAGTCAGATATTTCACACCCATCTTATATGCATCCTCGCAGATACGCTCCACATTCTTACTGCCCTGTGTATGACCGTAATTTCTCGGCATACCTTTTTTCTTTGCCCATCGTCCGTTACCATCTAAAATAATCGCAATATGCTGCGGTATATTCATACTTCATAACCCTTTCTTTTATGCAACAAGAAAATAAGTGGGGATTTCCCACTTATCTTCCCTCTTTTTAAAACTATACAGTAAGAACTTCTTTTGATTTTGCTTCTATTGACTTGTCAATATTTGCAATGTATTTGTCTGTAAGTTTTTGTAATTCACTCTCTAAATCCTTGATTTCGTCCTCTGACACTTCTGTACCTTTCAATTTCTTAAAGGCATCATTTCCGTCACGACGAATATTTCTGATGGCAACCTTTGCTGCCTCACCTTTTTTCTTTACATCTTTCACGATTTCTTTTCTGCGGTCCTCTGTAAGTTCCGGGAACACAAGACGGATAACCGAACCATCGTTAGATGGGTTAAGTCCAAGGTCCGATGTTAAAATTGCCTTCTCAATCTCTTTGATAAGGCTCTTATCCCATGGTTGAATCTGAATCATGCGTGCCTCAGGAACTGAAATGTTAGCTGCCTGCTGGATTGGAGTAGGTACTCCATAGTAATCTACTGTTAATTTGTTAAGTACATTTGGATTGGCACGTCCTGCACGGATTGTTGCAAATTCTGCATCCAAACTGCTTAATGTCTTCTGCATCTTTGTATCATATACTTGTAATTTTTCGTTCATATTTCTTTCCTCCATTTTAAAAGATTCTCTATCATTATACAGTTACTTTTGTCCCTGTAAATGTTCCCTTCATGGTCTCTACAATACTGTTCTCTTCATTGAGTCCAAATACCAACATCGGCATCTTATTCTCCATACAGAGAATGGAAGCCGCCAAATCTACTGCTGCAAGTCGCTTATCGATAGTCTCCTGAATTGAAATCTCATCATATTTCTTTGCATCCGGATTCAATTTCGGATCGCTGTCATAGATACCGTCAATTGCTTTTGCAAGTAACATTGCATCTGCCTCAATCTCAATTGCACGAAGCACAGCTCCTGTGTCTGTTGAGAAATATGGATGTCCGGTTCCGCCCGCAAAGAAAATAACCTTTCCTTCATTCAGTGCTTCTACCGCAGCATCCTTTGAAAATAATTTGGTAAATGCACCACATGTAAATGGTGTGAAAATATCGGTCTTCATGCCAACATGTCTGAAGATATCCGAAACATAAATACAATTCATAACTGTTGCAAGCATTCCAATCTGGTCTGCTTTGGTACGGTCAATCGTCTCACTGGTTCTTCCTCTCCAGAAGTTCCCGCCACCTGTTACGATTGCGACCTGAATACCATCGTCCACTAATTCTTTTACCTGCTTTGCGACACCGATACAAGTCGCCTCGTCAAAGCCTGTCTTTTTATCACCTGCCAGTGCCTCACCACTTAGCTTTAGTAACACTCTTTTCATAGCCGTATGCTCCTCGTTTTTTATTTGCGTTATTTCATTATAACATAACTAGTTGTTATTTCACACCCTCTTTTTTCATCCTTTTAGATTTTTTTCATCCTTTTAGAATTTTTTCATTTTTATTTCTTGGAAAAATGTGTTATGATGCCTCTGAGGTGAATAAATATGAGAGAAAAATTACAGAAATTTATGATAGGACGCTATGGCGTAGATGCCTTTGGCAAATTTTTATTGGGAACAGTTGTTGTTTTATGGGTGATAAACCTTTTTGGCAACAGCAGATTCCTCTACTCCTGGGCTCTCCTTCTGATGGTTTATGCCTATTTTCGCATGTTTTCAAAAAACACAACGAAACGATATCAGGAAAATGTAAAATATCTGCAACTCAAAAACAAGTTGGTCTCTCGCGTTAAATCTGAGAAATCACAATTGAAAGAGCGCAAGACGCATCATATCTACCGTTGCCCTACCTGCAGACAAAAAATCCGCATTCCGCGAGGCAAAGGACGCATCTGCATTACATGCCCGAAGTGCAAAACAGAATTTACAAAGGTGAGCTAATATGAAATACTTAAAACAATTTTTGATTATTATGAGTGTGAGTTGTGTCGGTGAATTACTGAACTATCTGATACCACTTCCGATTCCGGCAAGTATATATGGACTTGTCATTATGCTGGGATTATTAGTGTCAAAGAAACTCCGACTAGATGCGGTAAAAGAAACTGCCGACTTTTTAATCAACATCATGCCTGTCATGTTTATTCCGGCATGTGTCGGCCTGATTGCATCCTGGGAGGAATTACAAGCTTTCTTGGTGCCGGTAATCGTCATTTCAATTGTTTCGACCATTCTGGTAATGATCGCAACAGGAAAAACGGTCGATGTCATCTTGAAACCAAAGGAGGATAAATAAATGAACGAATTATTTGTCAATTCCGCAACCATCGGAGTTGTGATCAGCCTCCTTGCATACCAAATCGGTATGTTCCTAAAAAACAAAACAAAACTGGCCATCTGCAATCCTTTTATGATTTCTATTATATTGGTCATTGCCTTTCTGCTAGCATTTGACATAGATTATGACAGTTATAATCAAAGTGCCAAATATTTAAGTTATTTATTAACACCGACAACCGTCAGCCTGGCAATTCCGCTTTATGAAAAACTGGATCTGCTAAAAAAACACTTTGGCGCAATCATGGTCGGTATCCTGGCAGGAGTACTGACAAGCCTTGTTTCTATTTTCGCAATGTCTTGTCTGTTTCAACTGTCCTACAGTGAATACGTTACTCTGCTTCCAAAATCAATTACGACAGCAATCGGTATTGGTGTGTCAGAGGAGTTGGGCGGATATGTATCCATTACAGCTGCTTCCATTATGATAACCGGAATTTTAGGAAATATCATCGGCGAATTTATCTGTAAATGTTTCCGAATCCGACATGCGATTTCAAAAGGATTAGCACTTGGCACAAGTTCTCATGCAATTGGAACATCAAAAGCGATGGAACTCGGCGAGGTTGAAGGAGCAATGAGCAGTCTGTCCATTGTCGTGGCCGGACTCATGACAGTAGTATTGGCGTCCATATTTGCGATCTTGTATTAGATAGAAAGTCCTAATTCTTGATGAAAATATTGTAACGTACTAAATCCATATTTTCTTTTAAATTCAGCAGGATGCATTGGTTTAATTCCTTTTATATGAGAAATATATTTTTCCACATATTCCAATGCATCTTGTTTTATTTTGTCAAGATTTTTTATAGTCTCATTGAATTCATCCTTATCAATAAGAGCAACTTTATTATCTAAATATTCAGTTTTATTAACTATGAGTATTTTCGTATAATCCAAACCTGATTTGTGTTTCTTTGAACGAATCGATTTTTTAAAAAGATATGCAAACGAATGCGAAATTTCACTTCTATATGGAATACATATAAAGTAGTTGTAATGTGTTTGAAAAAGCAAGCAGTTATATGCTCTATTTTGCTTTTTTAACATCTCTTTACGCGGTGGATTGGGGTATTGCTTGTAAAACAGGTCCGTCAACCGCAAAATCTGATAATCATTTTCCGGTAATTTCATACTTCCTCCTTGGTCAAAAAACGAGAGGTCAATGACCTCCCGTTAATCACTTCATCACTCGGTCAATTTTTATTTTACCGTCCTGTCAGAACCGTCACAGGACTCATCACTCGGTCAATTTTTATTTTACCGTCCTGTCAGAACCGTCACAGGACTCATCATTGATGAAGAAGAACTTTCTGTTCTTGGTAATATTATACTCATCATTTGTCTTTTTTACAAGACCTATTTACAATTTTTATTCACTTCGAAGTGCCAACACCGGATCCTTCTTTGCCGCCTGTTTTGACGGTATCAATCCACCAATCAATGTCAGAATCACGCTTAAAACAACCAATATAATTGCACTATTCGTCGGAAGGACCGCATTAATCGCCGTATTTCCGGTCAAAGCATGAATAATCGAGTTAATCGGTATATTCAGTAGTATCGTAATCGCAATTCCAAGTACGCCAGCAAACAGACCGACAATAAATGTCTCTGCATTGAAAATAGAAGAAATATTCTTTTTAGATGCTCCGATTGCTCGAAGTACACCAATCTCTTTCGTTCGTTCTAATACAGAAATGTAGGTAATAATACCTATCATAATGGACGATACAATCAGAGAAATACTGACAAATGCTATCAACACATAACTTACGCTGTCCACAATTGTCTTAACAGAAGACATTAAGATTCCGGTAATATCTGTGTAATTAATCACCTTTTCTTCATCCTCTTTTTCCATCTTTGCATTATAATCATCCAAAAATTCAAGGAATGCTTCTTTTGCCTCAAAATCCACAAAGTATAACGATATAGCAGACGGACTTTCGATGTCCTGATAGCCCAATGCTGTCAGATTCGTATCGGCAGTCTTTTCTACCTTACTCGCGGTCATGGCAGACATGATGCGTGCAAGTTCCTCTTCACTCATGTCGAATTTGAACGCGCCAGCAATCTTATCCTGGTCCACGTTGAATGCATTAGCCATCGTTCCCATAAGTGTTGCCGAGAGTTCTCCGACTTTCGTGAGGATATTTTTCTGCATCACCGCCTCTGTCATAGCGGCTCCTATTTTCTCTACTGACTCAGAAACCAATTCATTTTTCAAAACTTCAACTAATAACATCTCTACCATCTGGTCATTCAGCATCAGTATAGGTTCATCTGCCATTTGTCCTGTTCCCGGCATCACACTGAAACATGCTTTTAATAATCCCTGTAACAATTCTGTGTACATGGTTTGGAACGTCGCCTTTGGAATGACATAATTTGATTCCAGAGTAGCTAAAGCCTCCTGCGTCGATTCCAAATTCATAAACTCCTGAACCACATTTTCTACTTGGCTCAATTTCATAGTTGCAAAATTCGCCACCGGAATCAGATTCGCATCTATATAACCATTTAGCATATCTGTGGTTAATTTCACAAGTGTCTCTGAAAATGCCTCTTCTGCTCCTTTTGTATCTGTAGTGATAGAAGAAGAAATCTCCGTCATATATCCTTGTGTCATACTTTCAATGTCTTTCTGATCTATCTTCACTCCAAATGCCGATGAAAGCATCTCAGTATCGATTGAAATCATATCCTGGAAGTCAAGCCCTGCCTCCTGGCTCTTATCGTCAAAGCGTTTTCCGCTGAACACATCCACTTCTCGTTTCGTTGTCTGTTTTTTCACAATCTCTGACTCAGAAGCCTTTTCTATCACATAATGTGTCAGTTCTTTTGTATATGCAATTCCCGGAGAGAGAACAGACGAATTTGAGTTCTCATTCGCACAAACAATACCTACTATCTTAAGGTCCACCGCATCATCATACACCTTTTGCATAAATGCCTCGTCACCAGTCATATCCTCATAAATATTGTACTCGGCATTATATTTGTAAGTTGAAGTCGCATCCACCAGTTTCAGTGGGAGATTCATCAAATCATCATAGGTAAAGGACAACGCTTCACTCGTCTCTTCTACCTTTTCACCTGCCATCAGCTTCGCCATCATATCGATAAGTTCATTCTCATCACGAAGCCCAAGTCCATATACTAACATATCAGGCATCGCGTTTGGCTCCGAGAGAACCAGAATCACCTCGTTGTATTCCTTCGGCCATCTTCCCGCAAGTACATCATACTGCGATTCCAAGGTCTCTCTGTCATCCAGCATCTCATTAAAAATCGCTGTCGACATTGGAGACATAGAACTCATGGAAGAACCCATACCCATACTGGTCAGCACAGTGCTTGGATTCAACTGTGTCAGTTTATCTTCACTGTTGATGGTATATATGAGTGGATTGATACTATAATCGTATTCAACGATTGACACCATTTCATCTACTGTCTTCTCATTTCGCTCTAAGTGTTTTTTGAAAAGACCCAAATCATTTTTCCCAATAGATGTCATCATGCTGCTGATAAATTTCTGTTCTTTTACTACATCATCTTCCTTCGCGCCACCACTTTCGGAAACCATGGAAAGCAACATCGCCGTAGTATCTGCTGTCTCTGCAGTAAGGGTAAGCGGATATGATGTCAAAGTATCTTCCTGTATCTGGTCAATATAATTCTGGAATCCCGTTGAAAGAGACAAAATCAATGCAATTCCGATAATTCCTATAGAACCTGCAAACGCTGTCAAAATCGTACGTCCCTTCTTCGTCAACAGGTTATTAAAACTGAGTGACAACGCCGTCATAATGGACATCGATGCCTTACCGAGATTCCTGTGCTCCGGCGGTGAAATCTCCTCCTGAGAAGGAACAAACGGATCTGTATCATCAATAATCTCTCCATCCTTCAGTCGCACAATACGGGTAGAATACTCCTCTGCAAGCTCCGGGTTGTGTGTGACCATGATAACCAGACGGTCATTCGCCACCTTTTTAAGGAGTTCCATAACCTGTACACTGGTCTCTGTATCCAGTGCTCCTGTTGGCTCGTCTGCAAGCAGAATGTCCGGATTGTTAACAAGCGCTCTGGCAATTGCCACACGTTGCATCTGACCGCCTGACATCTGGTTCGGCTTCTTATGTGCCTGCTCACGAAGCCCTACCTCCTCGAGCGCCTGAAGCGCACGCTGCTTACGTTCTTTTTTTGAGATTCCTCCGATGGTCAGTGCTAACTCGACATTTGCAAGTACTGTCTGATGTGGTATCAGGTTGTAGCTCTGAAACACAAAACCAATCGTATGATTTCGATATGAATCCCAATCTCTATCTGCGTATTCTACTGTGGAAACATTGTTGATAATCAGATCTCCGCTGTCATAACGGTCTAATCCACCGATAATATTAAGGAGTGTCGTCTTTCCAGAACCGGAAGGTCCTAAAATGGAAACGAACTCATTATCGCGCAGATTCAGGCTGACATCTTTTAATGCGTCCTGTATCAAATCTCCTGTTTTGTATTGTTTGGATATGTTTTTAATCTGTAACATATATGTTTTACACCTCGAAAATAATTATTGACTTTGCCATTATACTCCATAATTACCACTAAACCAAGGGCGTTATGAATATTTAATATAAATTTCATAAAAAGACAGCACCACTTTTCACATGGCGCTGCCTAATCATTTCTTTTTATATGTAATAGTCTACAATTCTATGTTTGCAAGAGGAACCAAATACTGTGCACGACGATTCTCCTGCTCTGCAAGATAAGATTGGTCTGTCGAAGCATGTAACTCTTGTAAATACAGATGATGATTCTTCATAATTTCTTCGTTATGCTTACTGAGCATCAACATTGCAATACTTGAACATTGGTCAGCGGTACGCTCATAATATGTCAGCATATCCATGAACACCAATCCCGAATCAATAGAACAGATTCCCTGACACAGACGTGCTGTATGTCGGTCTTTCAGGAGTAATACCATGTCATCAATAACCTCTTCCAATGGCTCAATACGTCTTGCAATATAATCGCTGTCATTCTCGAGCGAATCCACCGTAAGTCGTAAGATTTCCTGTACTGCATCTCCAAGTATATCCAACTCCTTCTCTGCACCTTCCGAGAACTTGTGTCCTCCGTCGTGCATTTTCTGTGCCATCTCATCCAGATTGGTTGCATAGTCACCAATACGCTCAATGTCACGAATACACTGCATCAGCACATTTCGCTGACGGTTGTCATGCTCTGTCTCAATATTCTGGGACAATGCAATAAGGAAATTGTCTGCACCGTCCGTGAAACAGTCTAAGCGTTCTTCATAAGCAAGAATTTCTTCCGTGCGTTTACTGCTGTATTTCTTATATTGCTTCATGCTTCTCATGACATTTTCTTTTGCAACAACAGCCATATCAACAGCCACTTTTCTAACTTCGTTTAAAGCAAGTGTAGGTGCAATCATAAGTTTGCTGTCAAGAACGGCAAGTTCCGGATATGTAGTTTCTTCTGTCGCATCATCTTTAATAAATGTGCATGCAATCTTAACCAATAAATTTGTAAATGGCAACAAAACAATTGCCGTAATCAGGTTAAATATCGTTTGGAAATTGGCAATTACACCACTGTCTGAAACACTTTCCCACAATCCAGGAAAACCACCACACATGCGAATAATTGTCATCGCGATCATGAATAAAATGGTTCCGATGGTATTAAATACAATATGTACAACACCAGTGCGCTTCGCATCCTTCGAAGAACCAATCGAGCATACCATCGCTGTTGTGACACAAGTTCCGAGGTTAATACCCATAATCATCGGATATACCAGTTCAAACGTAATGACACCTGTCGAAGATAACGCCTGCAAGATACCTACCATCGCAGATGAGCTCTGTATAATGACGGTCAAAATCAATCCTGTAAAAATACCCAAAACCGGAATATCACTGAAGTATGAAAGTACATTAACAAACGCTTGTGACTCTGCCAACGGATCAACCGCTGCCGTCATAGACATTAATCCGGTAAACAGTACACCAAAACCAAGCGCAATTGTTCCTGCGTTCTTTGTCTGTTCTTTTTTAATAAACATAATCAGCACAATACCGATAATCAATGCAATCGGTGCAAGTGTGTCCGGCTTAAAGAAATTGAGAATCGATCCCTCCGAAGATTCAATATCCATCAAACGGATAATCTGTGCTGTTACTGTAGTTCCAATGTTCGCTCCCAGAACAATACTGACTGCCTGTCTTAGATTTAAAACACCTGCTCCAATAAGACCTACGGTTAAGACAATGGTTGCGGTAGAACTTTGAATAATTGCTGTAACTAAAGTACCGGTTAACAGACCTAAAAATACATTTTGTGTTAATTTCCCCAATACATTTTTGAGTGCTGTACCGGACCCTTGCTTTAGACCGTCTCCCATAATCTCCATTCCATAAAGAAACATGGCCAGACCGCCCAAAAGTTTAATTGCTATCATAATCGTATTCATGTTAATCTCCTCTGTTGTAAAAGTCTTTTGCTTGTTCAGTTACTACCTATTATACCAAAACTCACCAATTCTTCAACTATAAAATCACAACAATTATGACAACATACCTCCCAAAGTGCCTCCTCCAATACATAAAATTGCCGTAGTAATTGCGCTCAGACCGTTTGTATTAAACTCCCGATAGACCCCATAGGATATCAAAAACAACAAAATGAAGTACACTGCTCCAACTATCATGCCCCAAACAAATTTCTTAACCACAGTGAGCTTGCCAATGATATATCCACCCATAAATGTAGATACTACATAGATAGCCACAATTCCTGCAACTACCACTTGCTCGTCCAATTCGAACTTGTACACAAGAAACGTAAGCCCCAAGAGTAACAAACCGGTTACAATATAGGATGCCAATAATGATTTCAGCATCCACATGATTTTCTCGCCTCTTCTTTTACGCATAAAAAATCCCTCCTTATTTACCTCAATCTATGAGGCGGAGGGACAATTTATGCTTTATTGTTCCATTTGGCGTCCAAGAAAATTCGAGGCGCAGGTGATTACCTTCTGTTCCGTTTCACCAATCTTCTTTTTGTCCTGTTTTTCCAGCAGAACCACGGAACCAAGAACATCTCCTTCGCAGATAACCGGACTCACAATCTGTCCTAAGAAACCATCTTGCATATCATCTGTGATAGGCACGAATTTCTTTTCACCTTGATATGCCATAATCTGCTCACGCTCTGCAATAGCGGTTTCTAAGCGCTTGCTGATGTATTTGTCCTGTAATTCCTTTTTGCCATAGCCTGCTGCCGCGATAATCTGGTCATGATCTGTAATACAGACTGTACTTCCAAGTGTAGTTGCAAGACTCTCTGCGTAGTCCTTTGCAAAACGTGATAATTCACCGATTGGCGAGTATTTCTTTAAGATAATTTCGCCCTGACGGTCCGTGAAGATTTCAAGAGAATCTCCCTCGCGGATGCGAAGAGTCCTTCTGATTTCCTTTGGAATAACCACGCGGCCGAGGTCATCTATACGACGTACAATACCTGTTGCTTTCATAATATATAATAATCTCCTTGCTTTACAAATTTGTACTGTTAGTATCTGTAAAACAAGGAGATTTATACTCTTGAAAATCAATTCAGATATTCCGATGTATTTTTACGAA
>JAZQSP010000005.1:0-3779 GCA_045630205.1 Faecalimonas sp.
ACAATCCTCTTATTGTTCGATTACTCGCTCAGGTTGGCACCTTCCGTCTCCGGGGTTGCCGTGGCTTCACAGATCCTTCTTCTCCACCACTCTGAATAAGAGATTTTTATTTTGTTCCGTTGATGATAATATCACTATTTGTTATAAACGTCAAGGTGTATTTTTTACCACTATTTCCCTTTATATGGCGCATCGGCAGGATACCCTCCTGCAATCTTCTGCATCGCTCTCTGCACTGCATCTCTGGAGTTCTTCCAATCATCATCTTTATAGCGATAATCGAACTTCTTCTCGAGCCAGTCAACCTCTTCTAACACACGCTCCAGATTCGCTTCCATTTGCGGAAATAGTATATCCCTAAGGCTCTTCTGCTCCTTATCACTCAGATACAACGGTGCAGCATCCAATATATCGGCCAAGTGATGCAGGCAGAGACCCTTCCCGTTTTTCACTAACTCAAGGAAATCTTTATCTCCCTTTTTATATAGGTAGAAAAAAGTTGCAATATATCGTTCGTAGTTACGCTTGATGTGATCACAAATATAACACGACTCCTCTTTCTCACGAATCCATCGACTTACATTATTATTCGACTTCGCTTTATCCATGTCCTTGGATAGTTTATCAATCATTCCTAATTTGGCCAAGCTCGAATAATGTTTTATTTCTTTTTTCATTTCCTTTAAAAGGAACTGCAGTCTTGTATCTACAATGAGTGCATTCGCCAATGTCTCCCCATATGCAAACATCTTCTGATAATGCTCCCTGCAAAATCCTATTTTGTCTGTCTCCGCGCGAACATGGTCCTGCATATAAGAAGCCTGTGGCCCCAGTACAAAATCAAGTGCATTCTGCTCCACATCTCTTTCAATGTAGCAGAACGGGCATTCATCTCCTGCTCGAAATGCGTCCATCAAAGGAATGGTATATAACTGTTCTTTCATGTGTATTTCCTCCAAAAAACAAAGACCCCGAAATGGCTTTCGAAGTCTTTACTGAAGGCGCCAACCAGATTTGAACTGGTGATAGAGGTGTTGCAGACCTTTGCCTTACCACTTGGCTATGGCGCCATATAAACTATATTGCAGTTTATTCTGCGAATATAGTTATTATAACAAAATAAATCAATTTGTCAATTAGCTTTCCGATTTTTTTACCTGCTCACAATCACATCTGCAAACTCAGCCTCCGCCGCTTTTAACAAATCATCGGGGTTCAAAATAAGCTGCAGTCCAATTCTACCGCCACTCACGACCACCTTCTCATAGAGCATCGCATCCTCTTGAATAACGGTCCTGAACTTCTTTTTCATACCAATGGATGTACACCCACCACGAATATAGCCTGTTACGGCTGTCAAGTCTTTTAGTGGTAGCATCTCAAGCGCCTTCTCGCCGACCACACGTGCAGCCTTCTTAAAATCAATTTCCTCTGCAACTGGAATTACAAATACATAATAATTCTTGCTCTTTCCTACCGTAACTAGTGTCTTATACATAATCTCATAAGGCATTCCAAGCTGGTCTGCTATGTGAATCCCGTCAATAAATTCATCGCACTCATAAGTACGCATCTCATATTCGATTCTCATGGTTTCCAAAATGCGCATGGCATTTGTTTTGTTTTCTTTCTTCGCCATAACTCTAATGCCTCTTTTTATAAACTATGTAGAATAATTATACCCTTCTTCTTCAATACATTCAATACAATATCCAAAAGCAAAAAACTCAGAAAATAAATTTTCTGAGTTTTTAAGAGGCGCCAACCAGATTTGAACTGGTGATAGAGGTGTTGCAGACCTTTGCCTTACCACTTGGCTATGGCGCCATATATAATTGTGTAATTGAATTTGCCTTGGCAAATTCACACGCGAGACGCGTTTGCGAAGCAAAAATTACCTTGCGCGTCTCTGCGCTCCATGCGGAGCGTCGTTGTGCGTAGCACAATGACTCCTACGGGAATCGAACCCGTGTTACCGCCGTGAAAGGGCGATGTCTTAACCGCTTGACCAAGGAGCCTTAATCTTGTAAATCACCGGTTAACCAGTGAACCCAACGCAAATAATAATATCATATCATCACCTCTTTGGCAAGAACTTTTTTAATTATTTTTTAAGCTATTTTTTAAAAAGTTCTTGCCAAAGATTTATGCAACTAATTACTTACAACATCACTTGCATATTTAGCAATAAATGCGTTCGGCAAATATCTTCCCAAGCTGTTTTTGCTGGATGGCTTGCTAATTGTTTTTCCTCTATAATTCATAATAGAAGAACTTCCACCATCTAAATTCATAGCTTGATATGCTTTGTGCCTGAGCATAATTTCTGCAAGATCATTTACAGTCGCACCTATACTATGTCCCACTTGGCGACCATCCACGATTAGCATTAAAAACTCTCCACTCTGAGTTTGTCCTACTGCACTTCTTGGTTGGAGACCGTAACCAAATGATCCTTGAACATATTTTGAACCGTCCACTATCAGCGCCGGGCTAAATTGAATTCCCCATTTATAGTCTGCAATTTTCTGAGCATTATAATTCTCTATATATAATTTATTATCTTCTTTAAAACCAAAAAATTTCAAGGAATTCATTGGGTTTCCATATTCTACACCATCAAGCACCATACTTCCCATGACGGTACCACCATTTCCCTTGTATTCTTCATCCATAAATCCACTCGCATTAATTGCAACAAGGGCATGATTGTCTTCCGCATACTTTGTAATTAAATTTCCATATGATCCAAGTGATTTTGATTTTGCAACCGTAACTTGTGCCGAATTTTTTATAATTGCCAATAATCCTTTATATTGTTCGCCGGTTACCTCTACAATCAATAGATTATTTTCATTATCTAATACCTTTATTTTTTCCCCAAATGTAGTTGTAATATTTGCACTGCCATCTAAATTTTCTATCAACAAATCTTCATATTTGGAAATTCCCTTGTCAGCCATATATGTTTCTAACGACTGTTTATCTACTTCCCAAAATTTTTCATAAAGCAGTTCTTCCTCTGTTTTTGACGTCGTTGTATCAATTTCTATCTTGTCTGATTCCCACTTACTTTCCAGTTCACCTTGCAGAGCTTGTTCTTCCATAGCTGTTCTCATAACATCATCTATGATATATCCCGGAATAAATGCAGTTGCCAACCATTGGTGTCTTCCGGTTGTCATAGCTGTTTCTATGTATATATCTCTCCATTTTTTTATAAAAGGAATATTTGAAAACACTGCCGTACAATATCCCAGAACCATCGTCATCAGTATTGATACAGTCCATATCATGATTTTTTGTTTCTTAGACATCTTTCTTTTCGGGTGTACCTTATTTCGCTTAGACATTTTTTCTCCTTTGTTCTCTCCACTTTCGTTGTTTTGAAATAAAAAAAACCCATAAAATCAGTGATTTACGGGTTACGTGAACTCCCCCTGTTGGACTTGAACCAACGACAACTCGGTTAACAGCCGAGTGCTCTACCGACTGAGCTAAGGAGGATTATCCTGAAAATATATCTTCTATATATATCTTCAAAACTACACACAAATATACATATCATTTCATCTTTTTTGTTCCTATCACCATACTTGGTTATGCCCTCGACCTATTAGTAACAGTCAGCTACATGTATTACTACACTTCCACCTCTGTCCTATCTACCTCGTCGTCTTCAAGGGGTCTTACAACTTACGTTGGGATATCTCATCTTGAGGGGGGCTTCACGCTTAGATGCCTTCAGCGTTTATCCCGTCCCGGCTTGGCTACTCTGC
>JAZQSP010000006.1:0-3376 GCA_045630205.1 Faecalimonas sp.
GTTAGTACAAACAAAAGGATTTCAGTGTAGGGCAGGGCCTTGGTCCTGTCGAAAAATGGCGTAAATCAAAGGTTGGGAGCAAGGTCTCGGCTGCCGCCTCGGTCGGTGCTTCTGTGCTTTGCACAGAGGTGTCCATCGGACACCCGCACCCTTCTCCCGCAACATAAAAAAGCACCGCTTCTTCCTAAGCAGTGCTTTTAATAATTATACTCTCACCTTTACCCGCATCAGATATAAAGTTCAACATCCATCAATGCATATTTTGCACGTTTTGTACGCTTGGAAAGGGGGGTTACGCTTGCAACCTTTGCTTTAATCATATCAAGATGCTTTGCAATTTCAGCTAAGGATTCTGATCCGAAACCGTCTGAAAGGTATCCGAGTGTTTCATTTTTACTATTAAAAACTTCTATTGCAACCGGTGAATAATAATTGTTGTTGTAATCTGCCTTTAAAATCAACTCATCGCCTGCATTGACATATTCAATCCGTTCATTACGTCCTTCGTAACCGGTACCCTGAATTTCCTTGATTATGGGATAATCCACAATCCAGACGGCTTGATTATTACATTCTGACTCAACATAACCTGAAACGGCTGTATCAGAATCAGAAAAATCCCCTTCAACCCATTCATTATGGTTTCTTATATATGTTGTGGGTTGGAAGTTGTTTTTCACAAGAGCAATAAACTCATCAAGATTGCGCCAATACCACCCGTCACAAATATCATCATTACCGATTCCGGATCGGTATGACATTTTTCCGTTCTTTATTTCAATATATTCATATTGGAAATCATAGCCGTCATCATAATCAAAATATAAAAATTCAGCTTCTTCAATAAAATCATCAAGAAGACATATTTGTTCACGGATATCCCCGTCAGGATACTGATTTTCAATTATAGCTTTAACCTCTTTGCGGAACTCTTCTGTATAATCACCTTCCTCTTCATCATCGCAATATTCATCTTCATATTCATCTTCATCATAACAATCATCTTCATGGTCCGTATCATAAGCGGTGTTATAATCTTCAAAGGCGCTTATTTTATATATATTAAGACCTGAAAGGTGTTTGATAAGCCAAAGTGCTAGTGATTTGGAGTCATCAGTGGGAAGCAACATTCCCGGAAGCTGCATTTCCTCGGAGCCGTACAGCGTTTTACCCCATGCATATTCGTCAAAAATACACGCAGATACCTTAGAAGGAAGCGTAAAGTTCGACTTTTCTGAAAAACCTCCGTTAAAGGATGAAACCCTGATACCCTTTTCCCGCAAAGCCGTCACAAGCTTCGGTGCTTTAAATGTAAATTTTGTGTAAGTAGCCATAGAGAATCCTCTCCTTCTATAATTAGTAGTTTCATTGTATCACAACTAAAGAACGAAAATCAATAGTTTTGAAAACACTGAAACTTTACACACCACACTTCAACTGTTTTTTTAACAACTGCCACAACCAAAAAAAACACCGATAATGCTTATCATAATTTCTTTTCCTCATTCAGACAATGAATAAGCTTTTCATGTGTTAAAAAAAACGTGCATGATAACGCCGTGAGAAAAGTATTCAGTAAATCCGTTATAATCATTCATACCATGCAAAAAGATAAGCACACCCTATGGTGTGCTTATCTTTTTTTGTTTTTATAAATGTTAAATGTTTGTGTCTTGAAGAATAGCTCCTAGCTGGAGAAAAGCAAGTTTATTTTCTCCCTTGCGACCCGTTCATTGCAATACACAAAATTAAACTCACCACTAATCTGCATATCTGCAACAGAGAAGGTGGCAAGGTCGTCACGGCATCGGGAGATAGGTTCATAGGCAAAGGTAATCGCACCGTTGTTTGCCACAATGTCGCAGATCACGGAAAAATTACTGACAGAGATACAACGCTTAAAGTTGTCAAGGGAAAAACCTCGGTCTGTAATTGCATTATGCAATAATGTTCTCGTTCCCGAATACGGCTCTCTGACCACAATGTCCTTTGAAAAAATATCTTCAAGGGTCACGGTCTTATTGGCAAAAGGATGGCTTTTTGCACAGACCCCTACAAACGCTTCTTTTTTGTAAAGGTGGTAGCCATATTTGGATTTGTCAAATACACCCTCTATAATAGCAAAATCGATTTCTGCCTTTTCAAGCATATGTAAAAGAACTTCGGTGTTATCAACGATCAAATCGAGCGTATGGTTTGGCTCTTGCAGAAAGGAACGAATCTCCGGCACGATAACAAATTCGCCAATAGTTTTGGTTGCACCAACGGTCATATGAACGGTATCTGTGGGCATAAACTTTTCACGGATGTCAGCTTCCTCTGCCTTGATGCTATCAAAATAACGCTTTAGCCGCTGGGCGTTCTTTGTTCTTGATAGTGTCCGTCCATCATACTCAAACAGCTTCACACCGTAATAATTCTCCAAATAATGAATATGCTGCGTGACACCCGGCTGTGTCATATTCAGTTTTTCCGCCGTTCTGCGATAGTTCATTTCATCATAAAGGGCAAGGAAGGTAAGCACTCTGTAATCTAACATAACAATCTCCAATTAACTCATATTATCATATGATAAAAAATGATAATTTGATTTTATCACGAAACCGTAGTATAATCAAGAGGTGTAAGTGAAAGTAGGAGATTGTTTATGAAAGTATTAAAAGTTTTTCCCGGAATAATATTATCTGTAGGTGTGGCTCTTCTTGCGTGCTGGCTTGAAAGTCTGCTGCCTATCCACCTTATTGGCTCTGCCGTTATTGCAATGTTCATCGGTATGGTCCTCAATCATTTTTTGAGGAATACAAAAGTCTTTGCATCGGGGCTCAAATTTACATCCAAGAAGATTTTGAAATTTGCCATTATTCTGCTTGGCTTGTCCCTCAATATTACGACTATCCTCAACGTAGGTAAAATGTCCCTTACCGTTATGATATTTACTTTACTTACTTGTTTTGGCGGTGGTTATTTTATCGGTAAGGCGTTGGGACTCAATTGGAAGCTCTCCAACCTTATCTCTGCCGGTACGGGTATTTGCGGTGGCTCTGCCATTGCCGCTATTGCCCCGACTATCGATGCAGACGATAACGATGTAGCTTATGCTATGTCTGCTACTTTTCTGTTCGATATGGCAATGATCGTATTGTTTCCCATTATGGGACAAGCGATGGGAATGACCGATCAGGCATTCGGTATTTGGGCGGGAACGGCAGTTAACGATACTTCTTCCGTTGTTGCGACCGGCTATGCCTTCTCAGAAGGCGCAGGTGATTTTGCCACAATGGTAAAGCTCACAAGAACCCTTGCGATTATTCCTACCGTTATTACCTTTGCTTTTGTGCAGCTCCGTCTTAAGCGCAAAGAAGCTCTTGCAAACAGC
>JAZQSP010000007.1:0-2099 GCA_045630205.1 Faecalimonas sp.
TCAAATCAGAAGATGAATCATTACCTGAAGGATCTCTGCGAACTTTGCGGATTCACCACTCCAATCACCATCGTGTGCTACAGAGCTGGACAGCGAGTTGAAGAAACATATCCGAAATACTCACTCGTCGGAACTCATGCAGCACGAAGAACATTCATCTGTTTTGCTCTCTCAAGTGGCATCCCGCCTCAGGTTGTAATGAAATGGACCGGCCACTCAGACTACAAAGCAATGCGACCATACATTGACATTGCAGAAAAGACCAAAGCCGATGCGATGAAGCTTATCGACGACGCTTGGGGAATGTAGCCTATATATATAATAGGTATAGAGAGCAAAATTTAAACATCAGTTTCTTCAGCTTATTGAAATCCGTTATCTTTGTGAAGAAACATAACACGAAAGTACAATGACTATAGAAGATATTTTATCTCGAGAGGAGGGACAGACTTTTGATCGCAAGAGCATCCGAATCAAGCCGAAGGATCTTGCGGTAACAATGATCGCATTTGCCAATGCAGATGGTGGCGATTTAGTTGTGGGTATTACTGATGGTAAGAAAGAGATTGAAGGCGTTGATGGAGACGAGAAAATCCTTAATGAAATCCGTCGTACTCCATTTGACTTCTGTGCACCATCTGTAAACGCACAAGTAGAGATGGTTCCATGTTTAGACAGAACCGGCAAAGACAACCATGTGCTTGTGTTCCATATTGAGCCAAGTCTAAGAGTCTATGCCAACCAGGCAGACGAAGTATTCCTTCGAGTGGGAGACAAATCAAAGAAACTGTCCTTCGACGAACGCTTCCAGCTCATGAATGACAAGGGACAGTCATGTTATGAAGAAACAGCAGTTTACAGTGCTGGATTGGATGACATAGACATGTCTTTAGTAGACGATTATTGTCAAAAATCAGGATACAGCAAATCTTCTATGGAGTTTCTAACTGAAAATCACGGTTATGTAGTGGAGAGGAACGGTAAGAAGCATCCTACTGTTGCTTCATTACTTATGTTCGGAAAGAAACCTCAGGATTTTCTGCCAAGAGCCAGCGTGAGATTCATTCGCTACGAGGGAATAGAAGAAAAGACCGGTGCAGAGATGAACGTCATCAAGGATGTGATATTTGAAGGCCCAGTTCGCGAACAAATTGACAAATCTGTGGCTTTCCTCGCAACACAGATTAAAGAAAGGACTTACCTTGGAGCTGATGGAAAATTTATCACAGAAGTTGAATACCCTGAGTTTGTCAGACAGGAAATGATCGTGAACGCCTGCTGCCATAGAGACCTAAGTATCACCGGTACAGACATTCAGGTAAAGCTTTTCGATGACAGGTTAGTCGTTGAAAGCCCAGGAAATCTTCCAGGTCTTGTTCGTCCTGACAACATCCGTCATACACATTTCTCACGCAACCCAAGACTTGCCAGATATCTGAAGACATACAAATATGTGAAGGAATTCGGTGAAGGCGTGGATCGTATGTGTCGTGAGATGGAAGCTGATGGATTGCTCCCTATCAAGTATTATAAGAATGATTTTATCCTTCAAGCAGTCGCTTGGAGTAAGAATGCCAAAAATGCCGGTAGCGATAAAATGGCAACAAGTAGCGATAAAGTAGCGATAAGTAGCGATAAAGTAGCGATAAAATGGAGTGAGGTGACAGAACGATGTGCGCCAAATACAATCAAGATCTTAGAGTATCTAATCAAGAATGGTTCAGTATCAAATACAGTAGCGAGAGAGATTACTGGGTTATCTTCACCTGGTGTACGAAAGATTCTTAGCAACCTAGTAGAAAACAAAATTGTAAGTCCAGAAGGAGGAAACAAATCGCGTGTATATCACTTAATCGTGGAGTTTGTATTTGATTAAAATCTCGGACATTCATAGTAGGAATCCCCGGCACAACAGCTGGGGATTTTTACGTCTTAGATGATACCGTAAATACTGTTTACGAAATTCGGCAACACTGTTGACAAAATTCAAAAAATGGCCTCAGTGATGCTCCAATCAACATTGTTGAAAAGTTGATAAATTTTTCTTCGAAATCCTTTTTTCAGTCCAACATTAATTCCTAAATTTGACGTGGATCGAG
>JAZQSP010000008.1:0-10972 GCA_045630205.1 Faecalimonas sp.
ATAAGCTTCATAGCATCGGGGCTTACATATCCTGCTGATTCTGCTATGGAATATGCAGAGAGAATTATAAATGATGGTGTTGCGGATTTTGCAGGCTTTGGCAGATTGACCTTTGCTTATCCGTCATTCTATAAAGACTACATTGAAAAGGGTACACTTGATAAAAACAAGGTTTGTCTTAAATGCAGTAAATGCTCACTTCTTATGAGGGCGGGAACTGTTGCAGGTTGCCCCATAAGAGATAGCGAGGTTTATATGCCTTACTATCAGAAATACGTATTAGGTAAGTAAGAGGTGAGAGAAATGGTTGCTGTTATAACAGGTGGAACAAGAGGTATCGGTCTTGGTATTGCAAGGGCACTTCTTGAGAATGGTTTTTCAGTTGTTGTTTCTGCAAGAAAGATAAGTGAAGAAATTGAAAGCTTGAAAGAAGAATATTGCGGTAAGGTGCATTTTGTTTCCTGCGATATTTCATCTGAGGCTGATATTGAAAAGCTTGCTTCAGAGGTAAAAGAAAAATTCGGAGCAATTGATTTGCTTGTAAACAATGCAGGTGTTGCACCAAAGGAGAGAAAGGATATTCTTGAAATCACTCCCGAGGATTTCTCTCAGGTTGTTGATATTAACTTAAAGGGTACGTTTTTCGTTACACAAAGGCTTGCTCCTCTTCTCATTGAAAATAAAGGCGGAAGAATAGTAAATATTTCCTCTATGTCTTCTTATACCGCATCGCTTAATCGCGGTGAATATTGCATTTCAAAAGCAGGCATTTCAATGACAACAAAGCTTTTTGCAGCTCGTCTTGCAGAATATGGTGTCAGCGTTATAGAAATAAGACCGGGAATTATTGAAACCGATATGACCGCAAAGGTTAAAGAAAAATATGAGTCTATGATTGCGGATGGTCTGACACCAATTAAAAGAATGGGTCAGCCTGAGGATATTGCTAAATGCGTTCTTTCAATTGCAAAGGGTAATTTTGATTTCTGCACGGGTACAGTTATTGACTGTGACGGCGGCTTTAATGTGAGAGTTTTATGAGAAAAATTTATGATGCAATAATAATCGGTAGTGGCGCTGCGGCTTTCAGCGTTGCTGACTGGCTTTATAAAGAGAATATAACTGACCTTGCCATAGTTACGGAAAATCGCCTGAGCGGAACATCAAGAAACACAGGTAGCGATAAGCAGACCTATTACAAGCTTTCTATGGATGGCTTTTCTCAGGATAGCCCCTATAAAATGGCAAGTGATATTTTTAAAAGTGGCTCCTGCGACGGTGAAAAGCTGTACCTTCAGGCTCTTCACAGCAGCAGATGCTTTTTAAGACTGTGTGATTACGGGGTAGGCTTCCCTCAGGATGAATTCGGTGGCTTTCCCGGCTATAAAACCGATCACGATAACACCGTAAGGGCAACCTCAATCGGTCCGTTAACCTCAAAGGTTATGACCGAAAGATTAGAGGATGTTGTAATAAATAAAAACCTTACACCACTTTTTGATAACAGACAGGTTATTGAAATATTAAAAGATGGAAATAAGGCTATCGGTATTACTGTTCTGAATACAGAAACAAATGATTTTGAAGATTTTTACGGCAGAAATATCATCTGTGCTACAGGCGCACCTGCCTGCATTTATGAAAACTCCGTTTATCCTGAATCTCAGCATGGTATGACGGGTGTTCTTCTGGACGCAGGTGTAAGGCTCTGCAATTTCTCCCAATGGCAGTACGGAATGGCATCGGTTGATTTCAGATGGAATGTTTCCGGTAGCTTTATGCAGGTTGTACCGAGATTTGTAAGCGTGGATGAAAACGGCAACGAAGCCGAGTTTTTAAATGTTTATTTTTCTGATAAAATGGAAATGTTCGACAATATCTTTCTTAAAGGCTATCAATGGCCATTCAGCTATGAAAGGGCAGAGCTTTCCTCGAGGATTGATATTGCAGTACATAATGAAATTAAAAATGGCAAAAGAGTTTACCTTGATTACACCAAAAATCCCGAAGGCTTTTCGAAGGATTTACTTGGTGATGAAGCAAGGGAATATCTTTTCAAAAACAACGCCTTTGGCGAAACTCCAATTGAACGCCTTGAAAAATTAAATCCCAAGGCTATTGATGTTTATAAAAGACAGAGCATTGACCTTTACACTCAGAAGCTTCGCATTGCTGTTTGTGCCCAGCATAACAATGGCGGTGTTCTTACCGATAATAATTACGAAACCGATGTAAAAGGGCTTTATGTAATAGGTGAGGCGGCAGGAACCTTTGGTCTTGCTCGTCCCGGTGGCACTGCTCTTAACGATACTCAGGTTGGTGGTCTTTTGTGTGCAAAGCACGTAAAGAGCAAATCAGGTGTTGAAAGCGCTTCAGATATTGAGATTGATGCATCTGAAAAGTACAAGGGCTTTGAAATTGACGAAAAAGTTGATTATTCCTTCATAAAAACAAAAATGAGCAATTCTGCAGCCTTCCTTCGTAATAAGGAGGAATGTGAACAATTACTTTCAGAGATAAACGATATTTTATCTGCTTTACCCTTTAAGCATAGGTCGTTAAGCGATTATTTTTATGATAAGGATATGCTTATAAGTGCAAAAGCCTTGCTTGAAACAATAATAGGTGAAATGAGCCTGACAGGTAGCAGAGGCGGAGCAGTTTATATAGAAAATGACGAGGTAATAAAAGAAAACGCTTATTACAGAGATTTTCTTACAATTACTGATTGCGGTAAGATTTCATTCCTTGAAGTCAGAGGCGTACCGACCATAAACGAGCCCTTTGAAGGTTATCTTAAAAACATATAGGAGAATGGATATGGGAAAAAGAATTGATTTAAAAAATGCTTCAACTAAAGAAATTCTTGCTTTTTCAATTTTGCCCTTGGGAATTTTCTTTATTGATTGCACAGTTTATACAGTAATTAACTTTTATATGACTGATGTTCTTAAGCTCAGTATGGGTCTTGTTTCTATTGTTCTTCTCGGAACAAAGGCATGGGATGCAATCAATGACCCTATGATGGGGCAGATTGTTGAAAGAACAAGAACTAAATGGGGTAAATGCAGACCATATCTCTTATGGGTTCCCATTCCTCTTGCAATAACAACTGCGTTATTGTTCTTACCCGTTAATTTCCCTGCAAGCTGGGATATTATCACATCTGACGGAACTAATCTGGGTAATGCAGGTAACTTTATTTATATGCTTATTATGTATATGGTTTATATTACCGCATTTACTGCTATTGATATTCCGCGAAACAGCCTTAATCCTCTTGTTTTTCCTCAGAAGGATAGCCGAGTTAAAGCAGTTTCAATATCAAATACAATCGGCTCCTTCGGTACAGTTCTTCCCTCTGTTCTTATCTGGACAATGGCAGGGCTTTTAGGTAACGGAATGAAGGATAAATCCGATATGGGTTATTTCTATTCAGCGTTGATATTCGCTATTATCGGTGGTGCTCTTATTATGGCTTCATTCTTCGGAATGAAGGAAAAGGTTTATATCAAGCCTAAGAAGGAGAAAGCATCAAAGAATATTAAAATCATACTCAAGGATAAAAGAATTGTTCTTCTTTTACTTGCCGCATTCTTCAATGGCATCATAAACATCGGTGCAATTTTCCTTTCATATTTTGCAAGATGGAACTGCATCGGTATTCTTCCTATGGATGAAATAAACAATTTCATTTATGAGCTTGTAGGCAAAAATCCAAACATTGATGCAGTTGCAATATTGCCGACAATACTTTCTGTTATGAGCGGTATTTCATATATGCTTTCTATGATGATTGTTCCCAGATGTCTTAAAAGGATGTCAAAGAAGACCTTGTGGATATGGATGTCCTTTATCGGTGCTGCAGCAAATATAATCATTTATATTATCGGTGTTTATATTGTTCCTTATAACACAATTCCCGGCTTTATTTTGTATGCAGTTCTTCGCTTCTTTACTAACTTCCCCGTTGGTATGAGCCTTGTTCTTCTTGTTTCAATTATTGCCGACGTTACCGATAGCATAGAAATGGAAAAGGGTGAACGCCTTGAAGCAACGGTTTATTCCTTCAAGGGTCTTCTTTATAAATTCTCTGTTGCTCTCTTTAACGTTGTTGTGCTTCAGGTTATTGATTTCCTTGGCTACAATGCAGAAAAAATGGAGATTATCACAGAAAACGTTACAAAGCCCCTTATTACCTCAACAGTTCAGGCTAACGTTATTGATGGTGTAAACTACACAGCACTTCTCAATGGCATCTTCTTTATGCTTACTGCAGTTGGTGCAATCGGCCTCATTTTACAGGCTATTCCTATGATGTTCTTTAAGTTTGACGAAAATGAGTTTGAAGAGAAATTAACTGCATACAGAAAGCAGAAGGAAGAATCTCAGGAAAGAGAGCTTCAGGAGAGTGTAATCTGATGGGTAGCTTGAAAATAGGTGTAGCAAGTGTCACCTTCAGAAATAAAACAATAAGTCAGGTAGTTGAAATTGCAAAAAACGCAGGCGTTGAGTTCATCGAATGGGGTGGAGACGTTCACGTTAAAACCCTTGATGATGCAATTCTTGCAAAAAAGCTTTGCGATGAAAATAATATAAAAATAAGCTCCTACGGTAGCTATTACAGAACACTCTGCTCTGACAAAGCAGAGTGGGAAGAGGTTTGCAGAATTGCAAGCGAAATGGGTGCTTCCTCTGTAAGAATCTGGCTTGGTAAAAAGGATAGCGAAAAATTCACAGAGGATGAGTATAATGCGCTTTCAGAGGAAATGAAATTTCTTTGTGAAAAAGCGAAGGAATATAACCTTTTTGTATGCCCCGAATGTCATGATAACACCTTTAATAACAACACAGAGTCAATAATAAGGCTGAAAAATGATTTGAATTGTGATAATTTCAAAACCTATTTTCAGTCCCGTTATTTCAGGTTTTCCTATGATATGGACAGAATCGAAAGAACCTTTGATTTTATCGAGAATTTCCATGTGAGCTACCGTGACCTCAAGCGTGAGCAGCGCTTCAGAAGGAAGGATAAAAACTACCTTGATAAACTGATTAAAAAGTTTATTTCAATGAATTACAACGGTATTGTTATTATTGAGTTTACACAGGGCTCAAAGGAAAAGAGCTTTTATAAAGATGTAAAAAAGCTCAAAGCATATTGAGGTGATTAAAATAAAAATCGCATTGTTCAGCGGAAATAAGAGTAAGTTCAATTGTGTTTTTACTCCGTCCGTTTTGAAAAAATTAGGTGAATATGGCGAGATTTCTCAAAGAATAGATAAAAGCAATGTTGAAGCTCATAAGGAGTTTTTAAGCGACTGCGAAATCGCTTTTGCAACCTGGGGAATGCCTAAATTCACCGAAGAGGAAATAAAAAAATATATGCCTTGTCTTAAGGTTGTTTTCTACAGTGCAGGAACAGTTCAGTATTTTGCAAAGCCATTTCTTGATTGCGGAATAAGGGTTTTCAGTGCCTTTTCTGCCAATGGTGTTCCCGTTGCGGAATATACCGTTTCTCAGATTACCTTAGCCTTAAAGGGCTATTTTCAGGGTGCCAAAAGGTATAAATCATTTTTACCGTATTCCTTTATACATACTCAGAACTGTGTAGGTGGATATGGCTCAAGGGTTGGCTTAATTGGTCTTGGTGCAATCGGTTCTTCCGTTGCAGAAAGGCTTAAGGCTCTGGATGTATCCGTTTTTGCCTATGACCCATTTGTGAAAGAAGAAAAAGCAAATGAGCTTGGTGTTACCCTGTGTGACATTGAAACAATTTTTAAAGAGTGCGACGTTATAAGCAATCACCTTGCAAATAAAAAAGAGTTGAAAAACATTTTTAACGGAAGGCTCTTTAAGCTTATGAAGCCTCACAGCACATTTATAAACACCGGCAGAGGAGATCAGGTGAATGAGCTTGCTCTTGCAATAAGTTTACTTTGCCATCCCTCAAGAACTGCAGTTGTGGATGTTCTCAAAAATGAATATGCTCCGTTTTTCAGTCCGCTTTTCTGGTGTCCTAATGCAATTGTTACTCCTCATATTGCAGGTAGCCTTGGTAACGAAACCGAAAGAATGGCAGATTATATGATTGAGCAGCTTGATAATTACATAAACGGAAAACCAACTAAATATGAAATTACAGCAGATATACTTAAAACCATGGCGTGAAAGGGGATAATTATGAACTTTAAAACAGCAATAAAACTCTATAAAGAAAATCCCGTTAAGGAAACTCTTGATGATGTTACCGAAAAGCTTTTAAAGGAAATGACTCTTAAGGAGAAAATCCGTCTTATGCAGGGGCATGCCCTGGGTATTACTGTTAAGAATCTTCCTAAGGGCAGAATTTATAATGCAGAGGCTTATCCTGCAGGTGGCTGTAAAAGATTAGGGATTCCTCCCGTTCTTTTTACCGACGGTCCCCGTGGTATTGTTATGGGTAAATGCACCTGCTTCCCTGTTTCAATGCTTCGTGGTGCAACCTTTGATGATGATTTGGAATATGAGGTGGGTAAGGTTTTCGCTAAAGAAGCAAGTGCTTTGGGTGCAAACCTTTATGCAGGTGTTTGCATTAACCTTCTTCGTCACCCGAAATGGGGCAGAGCGCAGGAAACCTACGGCGAAGACCCATTCCTTTTAGGTAAGATGGGTGTTGCGCTTACTAAAGCTATGCAGGAAAACGGCATTATCGCTTGTCCTAAGCACTACGCTCTTAACAGTATTGAGGATTTGCGCTTCAAGGTGGATGCAAAAGCAGACGAAAGAACTCTCCACGAGGTTTATCTTCCTCATTTCAAAAAATGTATTGATGCAGGCGCAATGTCCATAATGGGCGCATATAACAAGGTTAACGGTACCTATGCCTGTGAAAACAAGGAGCTTTTAACTGATATTCTCCGTGACCAATGGGGCTTTGAGGGATTCTCTCTTTCAGACTTCTTCTATGGTATTTATGATGCAGTCAGAAGCGTAAAAGCAGGTATGGATATGGAAATGCCCTACTTTTTCCGTTATTCTGTTTTAAACCATAAGGTTAAAAAGGGTGCGCTTACTGAAGCTGATATTGATTTGTGTGCAAGAAGAATTCTTAAAGCGCTTATCAAAACTCTTCCTTATTACAATGTTCAACCCAAATCCGTTATTCTTTCAAAAGAACATACCGAGCTTGCCCGTAGAGTAGCAGGCAAGGGTACAGTTCTTCTTAAAAACGAAGGCAAAACGCTTCCTATTGCAGATGGTAAGAAAATTGCTGTTGTAGGCAGATATGCCAATAAGGTTAATGTGGGTGACCACGGTAGCAGTAATGTTTTCAGCCCTTATACAATAACTGCTTACGAAGGCTTGAAAAAACGCTTCGGTGAAGAAAATGTAAGCGTATATAACGGTTGCGATACTGTTGAAGCTCAGAATGCGGTTAAGGATGCAGAATATATAGTGGTCTGTGTTGGTAGTGACTGGCTTCAGGAGGGTGAATTCCTTGTAAACCTTGGTAACGTTAAAAAGAAGCCTAAGGGATCAGGTGGTGACAGAGCTGATTTACATATT
Organism: Faecalimonas sp.; assembly: GCA_045630205.1. Lineage (GTDB taxonomy): Bacteria > Bacillota > Clostridia > Lachnospirales > Lachnospiraceae > Faecalimonas. The sequence goes on from JAZQSP010000008.1 coordinate 7,549, forward strand.
CCCGAAGAGGACGTTCAGCTTATAAAAGCATTATCTGAAACAGGCAAAAAGCTCGTTGTTAATATAATGGGCGGCAGTGCCTATGTTATCAAGGAATGGGCAGACCTTGCAGATTCAATTCTCTTCTCTTTCTATAGCGGTCTTGAGGGTGGTAATGCTCTTGCAGATGTAATCAGCGGTGACGTTAATCCCGGTGGTAAGCTACCATTCACAATTGCATATAACGATGAGGATTATCCCTCATTTTTACATATTGCAGATAAAGAACGTGAAATTGATTACGGCTACTATCACGGCTATACATTGTTTGATAAAGAGGGGATTGAGCCCCAATATCAGTTCGGCTTTGGTCTTTCCTATACTGAATTTGATGTTTGTGATAGTGGTGTTGAAAAGGGCGATGATGCCTTCAAGGTTACTGCTGTTCTTAAAAATATCGGTGAAGCTTCAGGTGACGAGGTGCTGCAGGTTTATGCTTCCTCAATAAACGAAGAAGAGGACAGACCCGTTAAGCTTCTTAAGGGCTTTAAGCGTGTAAGCGTTGAAGCGGGCAAGCAGGAGAATGTTGAAATTCAGATTCCGTATGAGGATATTATGTTCTATAATCCTGAAAACAAGGAATGGAAGATAGATAAGAAATACAATATTTTCCTTGGAACAGATAGCAAAAACGTTAAGCTGATCGGTGAACTCGATTTCTGATTTTGAGGTGCGTTATGAGAAAAAGTCAGTATTCTCCCGATGCTTTTATGAAAGGGCTTTATAATGAGATTTATAAAAGCCCTTATGAAAAAGTAACCACAAGGGAAGATGCTTTAAAAATAGGGGAATGGGTTAAGGAAAATGCCGAAAGCATTTTGAGTCTGAATAGCATCCCTGATAAAATATCAGAATTAAAGCCTGTTGAGGTTGGTAAGCCCTTGGTTTACTCTGAATATACCTTGCAGAAATATTCTGTGGAAATTGCAAAAAATCTGACAATGCTTTTCTATAAGCTTACTCCCAATAATATGAAAGCTTCTGCACCCGGTGTTGTGGCACTTTGCGGTCACGGCTACGGTGTAAGGCAGATTCTTAATATTTCAAAAAAGGGTAATAAAAAGCATTTTAATTATTTTGATAATTATCAGAAGAATTTTGCAGTTGAGCTTGCTAAAAAAGGCTGTGTGGTTATTGCTCCCGAGCTTTTCGGATTTGGCGAAGCAAGGCTTAATAAGGATTTAATCAAGCCGTTTTATATAAGCTCCTGCGATGAGCTTTCGCAACATCTGTTGCCCTATGGCTTAACAACTGCTACTATCCGTGTTTTTCAGGCAATATGTTGCGGTAAAATCCTCTTGGAGCAAGGTAACATTGATAATGAGAAGCTTGGCATAATGGGTATCTCAGGCGGTGGTTTAACAGCCTTATATTCAGCAGTTCTTTGCAATGATTTTAAGAAAATTGTTATAAGCGGTTATGTTAATAGCTTTAAAAGCAGTATTCTTTCAATGTGGCATTGTCCCGATAACTATATTCCCCATATTCTGAGAACAGGGGAAATTTATGATTTCGCTTCTTCTCTTGCACCGAGAAGGCTTCTTATTGAGTCAGGTGAAAAGGACAAGATTTTCCCCATTGATGCAAGTAAAAAAGCCCACGAAAGCATAAAAAGAATTTATGCTTTAATGGGAGCAGAAGAAAATCTTACTGTTGATATTTTCAATGGTAAGCATTCCGTAAGCGGAAGAAAATCCTTTGACTTCTTAAGCGAATAAAAAACAACCGTACAGCAACTATGAAAAGTTGTTGTACGGATTTTTTATGCTTATTTAATCGGCTCAAAATTAACAATGATTTTAGCGGATTTCACATCCTCAAGATGCACTGTAAGCTTCTTTATATCGCTGTAATCTTCATCGTATTCATATTTGCCTTTAAGACCCTCTGCTTTCATAACAGAAAACTCGCCATCGCCGTTAAGTGAGGCTTTCATTTGTTTTCCGTTAATGGTAAGTATAGCAGTCTTTCCATCCTCGGAAATTTCAATGTCTGCTTTTGTGTGCATAAACCAATAAATCTCAGATGGTATAAGGCATTTTACGGTATCGGTAATTTTTAGTCCCGTGTATTCCTTTTCAAGCTCAAACTCTCTTTCAACCTTTGTTGCACCATTCATACGGTATGCATCAGTCATATCAAGTCCGCAACGAGCACCCTCAGCAGTTTCTTTAAAGTATGTGAAATCACATTCTGCAAGAACGTATTGGTCATCAAGGGTCATATTGGGGTTAATAACAAGAGTGTTCTGACCCTCTGCGCGCTTTGAATAGTTCTTCCATCTTCCGCCTGCAGGGGTGTTAAGGAAATAGTTGGGCGCATCATAAGCACCGGGGCCAAGCTCCTCAGCCCAACGCTCACCTAAGGCATCAAAAACGAATGTACCGATATCAAGGTCACCGTGGTTTATAAAGTTGTAACCGCCCTTGATACCTGCGAAGGTTGCATTTTTATCTAAATATGCACTTCTCATAAGAACAAGCGGTTGCCCAACGTCAGATGCAAGATAGTTGCAAAGAGGTTCATTCTCGAAGGATACAGTCTTCTTGTCAAACTCTCTGTTGTACCAAAGTGAGGAAAGGGCATTCTCCTTGCCATTACCGTTTCTTTCAGTGTCTGCTGAATCATTTTGGATAAATTCTTCAGGTGCATCATTTTTCTGGTATGCACTTAAAAGCGGTGCATTGTATTCGTTTGCATACCAATGAAGAACAGGGGTGAAGCATTGCTCTGCCTTGTTATCGCCAAAGTTAAACATACCTGTGGGTGTAGTTATGTAAACAGGGAAGTAGCCAAGCTCCTTGAAGCCTGCAATTTCAGACATACCAAAATCAGAACCGAAGAAGTTTCTTGAGGAAGCAATGAAAAATACAATGGAATTCATTCCTGATTGACAGTAACGAGGACCCTCTGCATAAACACCGTCGGGTGTGAAGTTTTCAAATGCAATAGGCATGTTTTTATAGCACATCTCAAGAAATTCGGTTGCTCTTTCGGGATTAACCTCAGAAAATACCATCGATGCAATACCAAGACCGCTGTAACAGATGCTGTTCCAGTTGTTTTTAGACCAGGTGAACCAATGGTTGTCGTCAAGTCCGTGGTTTATTGCGTATTCCCATGTTGTATTGGCAAGTAAATCCTTCTGCTTCTGATTAAGATAATCAAAGAACCAATCGTAACCGATAGAAGCAGCTAAAGCCATCTCTGCTGTTGCAAGGAAATGCGAGGGACACCAGTCTTCATAGGAGCAAACGTTTTCTAATTCCTTCCATGCTCTGTCAGCATATTTTTCATCACCGGTAACCTGCCAGGCATAACCGAGAATAATCATTCGGTTAATAACCTCTCGTGAAATGGGGAGAATGCTGTCCTCTTCATCAAG
>JAZQSP010000009.1:0-67113 GCA_045630205.1 Faecalimonas sp.
TTGCCGTAAGATTGTCAATTTGTAAATCTAATACTTGTATTTTCTCGTCCATAACCTCACCTGATAAAATCCAGTTTTTTGATTATAACAGATTTCCCTTTATTTGGCAACTCTCATTTCTCGACGCTTCTTGGTTACCAAGCCTCCAATCTTCCCTGTTTCTTTCGAACTCAAGGAACGCCAGCCCTCTTTCAGCACCTTATCTAAAAGACCTAACTCTTCCGCAATTTCATATTTCATTTTTTCTTCCTCTGTAAGTTCTGACAGACGTATTTCTTTTTTCTTAGCCATAGAAAAATCCCCTTTCCGTTTTGGTAAGAGGATTTCCTGTTTTGATAGCTTTATTCCATTTTAGCGATAAATATACAGCAAGATTCCAATCTGTATCACAAAAATAATGGGTACTCCGATGCTGAATTTTGGTTTTCTTATTTTGTGACGAAAGAGCTGCATGCCCGCATAAGCGCCCACACTTCCCCCTACTGCTGCAATTCCAAGCAGTGTCTTCTCCGGGATTCTTCGCAGTCCCTTCCTTGCATTCCATTTATCGATTCCATACAGAAGAAAAGCGATTACATTTACCAATATTCCATAGATTATCATAGCATCCATCACTACACCTCTATCTCTTTCTCAAGTGCAAAAGAATAAATGATTTTTTCTTTCACTTGTTTTCCTGTCAGTTGATGTAGGGCACGTGCATAATACTCAAGCTGTGCATGGTATTTATCAATCAGTTGCTGTGACTTGGACACTTTATCCGTCTTGTAATCCAGAAGAACCAGACCATCCTCTTCCTCAAAGTAAACGTCAATAATACCCTGTACCAACAGGTATTCATCAGACGCTGTCTCCGGATAGAGTTCCTTTGCCTCCACGCCGAGTACAAACGGCTGCTCCGCAAAACATTTGCCTTGAGAAGCTGCCTTGCCCATGCGTTCCGCAACCGATGTTCCCAAAAATGCCAGAATATCCTCCACACGGATGCAGTCTGCCATCTCTTTTGTAAGTATCCCCTCCTGCTCAATCCTTGCTATCTCCATCGCAAGTCCCGTCTCATCATATTCTTTGGTATAATCCAAAAGTTCCAGCAATCTGTGGTAAGCGCTACCTCTCGAAGCTCCGGTAAGCTCATCGTCTTCCTCAAGGAATTTCGGCAATAGCGGAATCACCTCTTCCTCTTTAAAGACCTCTGCTCCATCCTGCTCCATGTATGCTCGCTTTTTCAGTTCTGAAACAGACAGTTTTTGCTTCAGCATCAGGCTATCATCGTAAGAGTATTGATATGCAAATTGCTCTTCAATCTGCTGCTTCATTTCATCGTCATATATGCGCGTCGTGTCCCAATGCTTCAGAAGGTGTTTCGTTACTGCATCGGCTATCTGCTCCTTAGCTTCGTGTAGGATAAGTTCATCTACAGTCACTATCTCGGCCCTAATCGGAACATCTTCTGCATATACGGACTGTCCAAAAGGCACATTCATGTCATATTTCCCCAGTATATCCACAAAACATTTATTTCGTACAAGCGCGGGGAGCACCCAGTCCATATATTTATTTGCCTTCGTCAGATCGTAATAGGAAAGTTTTCGTTCTTTTCTCCTTGCAACAGCAGCCAAAGAACTCAGCTCCTTCTCCATGTCTGTAGTCGCCCCACACAGTATCAGTTTTTCCTTCGCTCTGGTCATTGCAACATATAGTACGCGAAGTTCCTCCGCCTTACTCTCCCTCTGCACCTTCTGCTGAATGGCTTTTTTCAGAAGTGTAGGGGTCTTCACTCTGAGAACAGTGTCAACGGCATCGATACCGACTCCAAGCTCCGGATGTACCACAATACTCTGTTTCGTATCCTGCATATTAAACTGTTTACCAATACCGGCAACAAATACAATCGGAAACTCCAGCCCCTTACTCTTATGGATACTCATCAGATTCACGACATCCATCTTGTCATCCATCAGATTAGCTTCACCATAATCGACATCGTATTTCTGCAATTGTTCAATATAGCGCACAAAGTTAAAAAGACCTTTGTAACTGGTACTCTCAAAAGTCACTGCTTTTTCCACCAACATTTCCAGATTTGCGGCACGCTGTTCTCCGCCCGGAAGCGCAGATACGTAGTCCTTATAACCCGTTTCGTTCAGTACCTTCCACAGAAGTGTATGAATCTCCATATATGGTACCTGCTTGCGGAAATGCTCATAAGTGTTTAGAAACATACTCAAGCGCTCCCGAATCTCAGCATGCTCTCCCTGCTCCTGATAAACACAGATACTTTCATAGAGCGTCTTTCCTGCCATGCTGCTACGAATTATTGCCAATTCTTCACTCGTCAATCCGGCAAATATAGACATCAGCACTGCTGCCATCGGAATATCCTGTCTTGGATTATCCAGAATTCTCAAGTATTGAAGTACAAGTTCAATTTCATACGTCTGGAAATATCCTTCCTTGGAGCTCGTGTAGGTTGGAATTGCCGCACTGTTTAAAACGCTTGAAAAGGTATCTGTCCACCCCTTCAAACTGCGTGTCAGAATAACAATATCACTGTATCGCACCTTGCGGTAACTCTTCGTCTCCTTGTCATAAACGGAGTGTGTTGCCATCAGTTCTTTAATTCTCTTGGCAACCATCTCTGCTTCCAATTCTATTCTCTCTTCCGTCTTGGTTTCCGGAGCCTCTAAGATAAGAACCTCTGTCTCATTTCCGTCGCGTTCCTCGTAATCTGCACCCACATAGAGTGCCGCCTTCTCGTCGTATGCAATTCCGCCGAATTCCGGAATCATAATCTGTTCAAAGACAAAATTGGTACTGTCCAAAACCTCTCGCCTGCTCCGGAAATTCTTATGCAGGTCAATTCGCTGTGTCTTACTGTCCTCTAGGCTATAGGTATGAAACTTTTCCATGAAAAGTTCCGGTCTTGACAGTCTAAAACGATAAATACTCTGTTTTACATCTCCAACCATGAAAATGTTATAGATACCTTTCGACACACCCGAAACACTTGTCAGAATTGCTTCCTGAACAAGGTTACTGTCCTGATACTCGTCAATCATAATCTCCGCAAATTTTTCCTGATAGCTCTCCGCAACGATGCTCGGAACATAAATACCATCTTCTTCTCTGGTTAAAATCTGTAGCGCGTATTGCTCCATATCATTAAAATCAATCAGATTCTTACGCCGCTTTTCGTCTGAAAACGCATCTGCAAATGCTTTTACAAGCTCAGTTAAGGTTCGCATATTCTGCTCTGACTGCGCCATTTCCTTTTGCATTTCATACACATCATCAAAGCAATACTGCTTTGAAAGGTCCTTCATCAGTGCCTTCACCTCATCGCGAATGTCCTTCACCTGCTGAATCTTCTTTTCAGACACCATTTTATCTCTGCAAGATGCCAGTTTCGCCCACTTGACATCCTGAAGTTCTTTTTGCATCTCCTTAAAACTGTCAGCGTTCTGAAGTTGCATCACAAGCACCCAATCCGCATTTAAAGCGTCTCTATACACGTAAGGACCATCTTCCTCTTCGCAGACAGCAATCGCAAATTCCAAAAGTTTTTGAATATCACCCAGATACCGCTTCACCTCGCGCATAATCTCAAGTACAAACGGCTTACACTCCAATTCCTCCACGCTCTGTACACGATATTGCTCTGCGCAGGAATCCAGCCACTTTTGGGGGTTCGGGTAGCTTCTGGAAAACTCATATAATTGTAACATCAGTTCCTCCAATTTGCGGTCATCCCTGCCTGATGCATAGCTTTCCACAAATTGAATAAATGCGTCGTCGCCTTCCTCATAAGCCGCCTCTAAAACGGCCTCAACAACATCTCGTTTTAGAAGTTTCAATTCTCCTTCTTCACCCACGCGGAATCCCGGATCCAAATCGATGGTATGAAAATAATCACGGATGACAGACAGACAGAACTTATGAATCGTTGTAATCTGTGCTTGGTGAATCAGCGTTGCCTGGCGCTGAAGATGCACATTGTCAGGCTCGTTTTCCAATGCATGTTCAATCGCACTGTGAATACGCTCCTTCATCTCGGATGCGGCTGCTTCTGTAAATGTCACAATCAGAAGTTCATCCACATTAAGTGGTTTTTCGTCCTTCGTTAATCTCGTAATAATACGCTCTACAAGAACAGCCGTTTTACCGGAACCCGCTGCGGCAGATACAAGGATGTTACGATCTCTAAGGTCTATGACCTGCTGTTGCTCTTTTGTAAATACTACTCCCATGCATCCACCTCCCCTCGCATTTTCTCCAGTGCCTTGTCACTATCTAATTTCTCTAATCTTCGATACTCATGTCCGTCTATCCTCTCATCGAAGCCACAAACGGAATGATACGGACAGTAATCGCAAGCCGTACTGCCACCCAATGCATAAGGCTTAAGGTCTACATTTCCGCCAAGAATTTCTCTTCTCACATCCTGTGACTGCTTCTTGGCATACTCAGAAATGACATGGAATTCTTCCTCAGACAGAACCTTTGATGTCTTACTCAATACACCCGCCTTTGTTTTTGCAACCGGAATTACTTGAGATGTGCCGGTAAATCCTCTGTCCAGATGCTCTAACACTTCCTCAGACCCCTGTACCACGCCATCCGGTCTCAGTTCTTGAAGGATGACATCCTCTGCCTCTTTTCCACTCGCCGGTTTATCCACAATCGGGTCCTTCATGCGATAATATAATAATCCGGCCGGAATCACCACCTTCTCCGGATGCTTATTCTTCTGAATATCTAACGCAGCATTCATATATACAACCAGCTGCATCTGAAGACCATAGCAGAGTTCGCCGAGGTCAAATGATTTTTCTCCGGTTTTATAATCAATGACTTTCACATATAATTTATCTTCATCCTCGCATACATCAATGCGGTCGATTTTACCGCCGTCGAATACCACCTCGTATCCCGCCGGCACAAAATCTCCTTTTTCGAGCTGTTTGGTAAGTGCCCACACGGTACGACGCAGCATACGCTTCAAACGCAAAATGGTATATTCATTTCTCGCAGAACTGTATAGAATGGAATTGCCGTAATCCACAATACTTTCGTCTACGCTACCCTGCACAAATGTTTCCCGCATCTCCTCCGGCACATCGGTCCAAGCATAACCCGCCTGCTCCAATTTCTTGGCAAAACGTTCAATGGCACCATGAAACAGATTTCCCATATCTACTGCCTGGAACTGATACATTTCGCGTTCTCTGAGGCGAAGTCCATAGTTTAGAAAATGTGCATAAGCACAGGCTGAAAACTTTTCGAGCCTGGTGACACTGCCCTTTAGAAGTTCACCATACAACGCCTTGGCCGTCTCCTGTGATAGTCTACGTTCCTCGCTGCTAAAGAAAGCCGCCTCCACCAGTTGTTCTATCTTCTGACACCACTCCGGATGTTTCTTATACCAGGTGTATAGTTCTTGCCATTCACTCTCAAGTCCCTTTTCTTTTCTTTGAAGTCCGCGGATAACGGCGTCAATACCACCTTCCACCGTCAATTCCTTATCTCGAATCGACTGCGAAACCTCCTGCACGTTTAATTCTGTAAACAGTTTCAGTAAATCAGAAATTAAGTATGCAGCACGAATTGCCTTTCCGTCTCCGGATGTTTTACTATATGTCAAATAAACCTGATTTGACGGTTTTGTCAAAGTCAGATACAGATAAAATTTCTGAATATAGGTTTGCTCTTTCGCATTTGGTGCGAGAACTGCACCATTCTCGACAAGATGCTGTCTGTCATATTCTGATAAAAGGCCATTCTTTCCGGACGAACCCGGTATATAGATGTCATTGACACCAATTAGAAAGACGACCTTCACATCTTTCATACGGCTTCGCTCAATATCCCCGACAACAACCTGGTCTATGCTCGGCGGAATAATACCCACCTTCGCTTCCTCCAGGCCTGCGTCCAAAAGCTCCGCGTACTCTTGCATGGAGATACGCTCATCACCCAGAAGTTCTACAAACTGATCCAGAAGTTCAATGATAATGCGATAAACCTGAGCATACTCTTTCTCCAGCGCAAGTTCTCCCTCTGTCTCAAATTTCACTTGATATTCCTTCACCCGCTGTTGCAGTTCTTCTTTCATGAAGAAAGTATGTAATGCTTTGGTTACATCGCAAACGGTCTTGCTTCTACTCTTTAGCACCAGCATAACTTCCTCTATACTTGCAACAAACTCCTCGCGAATACGATTCACCTCCGCGAGTTCTGCTTCTTCCATCCCTCTGGTTCTTCGAACCCATTTTTCCTGCCATTTCTTATAACCGCGAATACCGAGTGCCAATACATAGTTTTCGAGCACATCTGCATCTTTCTGCGAGATATTGGAAAATCCGGTTCGCAGATAACGGAACACACTTTCATAAGTAAAATTTTGCTCCGCCATGTTCAAAAGACTGCGGATATATTCCACGCAGGAATTGAGCAAGATACTTCTCTTATGGTCCATAAATATCGGCAAATCGTATTTTGCAAATACCTGCTCAATGTGATTCGAATACGCATTGACATCTCCTGCAAGCACTGCAATATCCCGATAGCGATACCCTTCCGTACGTACAAGATGACGAATTCTCTGCGCCACAAAATCAATCTCCTCCTTCGGATTCCTTGCACACCATATCTGAAGTGCACTCTGCTCCTTCTGATATCGCTCCTTCGAGTAACGGAAAAGATGTGATTCTAAAAATGCCATCGACTCATTTTCACAGAATCGGTAAATCGGTTTGTCATACAAATAAATCGGCTCTTCCACCTCTTTACCTACTTCCTTGGCAATCTTTACAAGACCAGTCACCATCTGCTTACTGAGTGCAAAGAGTTGATATGGATGTTGGTATACAAATGGATTTTCACGCTTGTCCATTGTTACGGTAATCATCATTTTCTCGCACACAGAGAGAAGTTCTCGCAAAAGCTTGTTCTGAATCGGCGTAAAACCGGTAAATCCGTCCAATACTATCACACTACCTTTAAGAAGCTTTGACTTTCCTGTAACCATGGAAAGTACATCCAGGACCTCGTCACTTGTAATATACTTACCGCTTAAGAACTCTTGAAACGCCTCATAGACCACCTGAATATCTTTGAGTTTGTAATACAGATTCGGATGCTGTTTCGCGTTCTCTACCATTTCATCCAGCGCATTCGGGGCGATATCATACTGCGTAAATTCTGAGATTACAGATTTCATCTCGTTGACATATCCCATCTTCTTCAGATTACCGCCAAGAACCTTCAATTTATCTTGGTTGTCTCCCGCAACCTTACGAATAACAAAGCTTTTTCCTACGTCACTTAATACCATACGACCGTTTTCTCCGGTTTCCTCTAATACACGATGCGCCAAACGATTAAAACTCAATACTTCAATATTTAATATTCCTTTGTTCGGACTTGCCATCACAAGGTCCTTCTGTGTCTGCATGGTAAACTGCTCCGGCACAAGAACAATATACTTCTTCTCCGGATGCACCGCTGCCTCTAAAGTTACCCACTGATACAGATAATGGGACTTTCCTGAACCGGAAGGTCCCATGATAAATTGTAAACTCATCTTCTTCCTCTTATTTCACTTTCTCATAGATTTCCGCAGGCACATAGCCCTTTGCGTAAATGCCTTCACCGCGGTATTCTTCCTCCAGCAATTCACCGTATTTGCGAATCATCTGAATCTTTCCGGCTTCCGCATAATCGTAAATCTTTTCAATCAAAACCTTTTGTCCTCGCAGAATCTCCTCAATGACACCCTGGAGTTCTTCCAATCCATCCCCGTGCTTTGCTGAGATACGCACAATGTGATCTGCACGGAAATCACGCAGTATTGCGTCTCCTTCTACTTTATCCTGCTTGTTAAATGCAGTGATAATCGGCTTGTTTTTAACCTCCAGATTGGTGAGTGTCTCATACACAATATACATCTGCTCATCCACCTGCGGATTCGACGCATCCACAACATGAAGAATAATATCCGCATATTTTGCTTCCTCTAAGGTGCTCCGAAACGCCTCAATCAAATGGTGAGGAAGTTTCCGTATAAATCCTACCGTATCTGTTAGAAGTACCTCCTGCTTACTCGGAAGCTTCAGGTTGCGTGTTGTCGGGTCAAGTGTCGCAAACAGCTTGTCCTCCTCCAGTACCCCTGCACCGGTTAAGGTATTTAATAAAGTGGATTTTCCGGCGTTCGTATATCCCACGATGGCAACCACCGGAATCTTATTTCTGCTTCTTTGCTCTCTCGTAATCTCCCTGTGACGCTTCACATCCTTAAGTTCTCGGTTGAGCTGCGCAATACGGTCACGAATCAAACGTCTGTCCATTTCCAACTTCTTTTCACCAGGACCTCTCGTACCGATTCCACCGCCAAGTCTGGAAAGGGATTTGCCTAGACCGGTAAGTCGTGACTGACGATACTTAAGCTGTGCCAGTTCCACTTGAATCTTACCCTCATTTGTCGAGGCACGCCCTGCAAAGATATCCAAGATAATCAGTGTTCTGTCCATGACCTTCGTATCAAGTACATCCTCCATATTTCCAAGCTGAATCGGGGAAAGTTCGTCGTCACAGATAATTCCTGTCGCTTCTGTCTCCCAGATTAAATCTTTGATTTCATCTAATTTCCCTTTGCCCACATAAGTCCCCGGATGAATCTGGTCTAAATTCTGAATGACTCGTCCTACCGTCACAGCTCCTGCCGTAGCTGCCAATTCTTCTAATTCATCCAAAGATTTCTCCGTATCATCATGGTCGCTCGTGCTGACGCCGACTAAGATGACACGCTCCTTAATCTCTTTTAAATCAATCATTTCTGCCATATATATTCTCTACCTCGTCTCTAAAAACTCTGCCTCTTTTTCTACTCGGTCATCCTCCGGATATTTCTCCACATACTCCTTCATCTGCTTCTTGGCCGCATCCCAATTCGCCATATTTTCATAGACTGCAATCAGATTAAATTGTATCTCCTGCTCCAATTCTTCTGTCAAATCCTCTCTGGCCAAGCCGCGCTCGTAGACATCGAGTGCCTTATCATATTCGTCTGTTTCCAGATAGCTTGCCCCCAAAAAAGCACAAAGTACTGCTGTTTCCTTTGTTTCATGCTTTATTGCAAGTTCAAAGGCTTCCACAGCCGCCTCGTAATCTTCAAGTTCAAAATAAGCGATTCCAAGTCCACGATATGCCTCATCCAGATTTCGCCTTTTTTCGACATCCTTTTCAAATGCTTCCACAGCCTGTTCGTATTTACCCTCTTCCAGCAACACAACTCCATCGTTGATATTGCCTGCGCATCCTGTTAATAATAAAACCAATATAAATAATCCTGCTATTTTCTTCATCACAAACCTCTTACTCTGTAATATGCCCTAAACAATAAGAACATCATTCATGAATTTATTATGAATGATGTTCCTTATTTGGTCAACCTTATTTACAGCTTATTATATTCATCTTCAAATTTTTTGCGGAGCCATTTCTTTGCCCGATACAATTTATTATAGAGAACTTCCCTTGTCATCCCCAATTCTTTTGCAACTACATCGTGAGGCTTCTCCAGACAATAGATGAGATTTACAACATTGTACCAGGACTCATTCTCTTCGCGCAATCGCTTCATAAGATATGCAACGAATTCCTTTCTCTCCCGTTCCTGTTCATCGCGGATGTACTCATCCTCTGTACTATATTGCGGAACATGCTCTTCCGGAATCGTATCCAATAATTCTCCATTCACTTCCCGCTTCGTATCACGCAGCCAATTATAAGACAGATTTCTGGCAGAACGTATCAAATATGCGCGCACGCTATCTTTATTCACATTATCAAAGTGAAGGTAAAATTGATAAAATACCTTCTGTGTGATATCCTGCGAAATATGTTCGTCTTTTGTATAGTAAAGACTTATTTTAAATACATCGTTCTGATAAGTTCGATAAATTCGATCAAACTTTTCTTCTTTTATCATCTTGTATTCCATGATTTTCGACCTCTACTTATGTAACCCGCTTTTGGATATTGTAACACAAGATTATCGCTTTATAAATACTTGTTTTGGAAAATTTTTCAAGTCGATTTAAGTCGAATCAATTTTATTGTTTTCTATGCTACGCGGGATTACGATATAACTATATGCATATGCATGGAGGAAATGCGATGGAGGAGAGATTCACTATAAACAGTATTTTGCATCAACTCGGAATCGGCAAATCATACAGTGGATATGACTATATCTTGTATGCGATCAATCTTATTGAGCAAGATGAAAGTGTTCTAACCGGCATCACAAAGATTTTATACCTTGACATAGCAAGAGAATTTCACACTTCCGACACATGTGTTGAGCGTAACATACGCAAAGTCATCGAGATAATATGGAAACACTCTGAAACAAACAATTTCTTGATTCTCAAAATCTTCGGAAGTAAATTCTGCACAGACAAGCCATCTAACAAAGAATTTCTCGAACTATTATATAATTACATAAAATCTCATGATGCGCTTTACAAATTACTTTGCTCTGATAAAATGATTTGTCCGGTTTCCAAAGATGTTTGTGTCGCTTATACTAAAATTATTGAAAGTCTCATAAACTTAGAATAAATGCGGTATAAGTTTTGTTAATATTCTTTCTAAAAATAGACATACTTATCCTTTTTATAATATAGACACAAAACCCCGAATTTCCTGACGCATTTTAAGGAAATTTTTTGTTGATTATAGACACTCTGTAATGATTCGGTTGATTAATTATACCATAGCATTATAAAAAAAGGTAGATGGAAATTTATCTTGATATTTTTTATTTTTTCGGCTATAATAATATCAGATATTAAATCAGACGGAACGAGGTGGAATCTGTGTATATTAAAAGACACGCCGAAACTACTATACAACAACTTTCAAAAATGTTTGGTGCCATTCTTGTTGCCGGCCCTCGTCAGGTTGGAAAAACAACAATGCTACAATCAATCACAAAAGATATGGGCTATGTGACTTTGGATGATCCTATCATTCGTGCAACAGCACAAGAGCAAAGTGGAACATTCTTTAAAGATAATCCACCCCCTGTATTTGTTGACGAGATTCAAAAAGCACCCGGTCTTTTTCCACAAATAAAAATGCTATTGGACAGTCAACGTAAAAAAGGACAATTTTTTATGTGCGGTTCACAACAATTTAGAATGATGAAAAACGTAAGTGAATCCTTGGCGGGTAGACTTGGTTTGCTCACGCTTCTAGGATTCTCACTTAGAGAAATCTATGATGTTGATTTCTCACAACCTTTTTTGCCAACAGATGATTACTTTGCAGAGCACAACAAATCATTACCTAATGTCTCTTATAATGAAATTTGGAATATGATTCATCGCGGTTCTATGCCCGAACTTTATACAAATCCGGAATTTGACTGGCAAATATATTACAGTGCGTATGTGCGCACATACATTGAACGTGATGTCAGAGAATTATCCGAAATAGGTGACGAAGTAAAATTTACGCGTTTTATGACTGTTGCTGCTGCATCTACAGGACAACTTTTAAACCTTGCTTCGATGGCTCGTGATGTTGGTGTCAGTCAACCAACTATCGAACGTTGGTTGTCAATTTTGGTAGCATCTAATATTGTTTATTTGTTAAAGCCATATTCAAACAACATCATGAATCGTGCAATTAAAACACCTAAATTATATTTTCTGGACACTGGTCTTGCGGCATACCTAACCAAATGGAACACACCTGATGTTCTAAAGAACGGTGCTATGTCTGGTGCATTTTTTGAAAGTTTTGTAATCTCTGAAATCATAAAAAGTTATTACAACAAAGGAATCACTGAACCGCCATTATATTTTTATCGCGATAAAGATATGAACGAAATTGATTTGCTCATTGAAGATTCCGGTACACTTTATCCCCTTGAAATGAAGAAGCATGCTGACCCAAGCGTTCAAGACATACGTGCATTTAGCATTCTGAATAAAATTCCAAACATTCAGCGTGGCAGTGGTGGTGTCATATGCTTGTATGACAATTTGATTACTCTCAAGGATACTGACCGCGTTATCCCAATAAAATATCTGTAATGAAAAATCAGGAACAAATGTGTTGAGGTTTTGTTTGAAAACATGAAAAAAAGAATCAGAATCCGATTCCATTAAAATTAAAAGCACAATTTCACGAAAATTCCAACGTGAAATCGTGCTTTATTTATGCTCGTCTCATCCGCAACTTTTCAATCATAATATTACCGTTTGATCATGTATTGATTTTCATCCATCTTAATCCCTTGAACGAAAATAGAAGAATAGTTCAATGATTATAACTATATCACAGTGTCTGAATTTCTAAAAAAACAAGCGATGGTTCACGCGAACCACCGCCAACTAAACATCCTATATATTACAAACATCAAACAGATAATAGATACAAATCACATTTATCATTAAAGCTTTCTCCTATTGTTTTCTGCACAATATCATCTGCTTTGACAAAACCTAACGATTTGTAAAAATGAATTCCCTTTGCATTGTTTGATTCTACAAACGCGGTAATTGCCTTTACAGCAATTATCTCTTTCACATTTTGAACCTTAGGCAAAATATAGTCATAGAACAGTCTCTTACCCAATCCTCGTTCTTGTAGGGAATGATACACTGCAATTCTCGCAATTTCAATAACTGGAACAGAATTATAACCCAAATCATTTACATCACTCACCTGTATTCCATTAGCCTTAATTGTGTAAAAGGCCATAATAGCTTCGCTATCTTTTCTTTTTAATATGTATGTCTTCCCATATTGCTCTTCATCATATTCAAAAGCATAATCCGAAAGAAACACATCTAAAGGCTCATCAGCTCCACTCTTAAACTCACCTACTGTTACAAAATGCTTTTCTTTATCAAGACGTTCTTCACAAGCAATCAACTATCCTTGAACCCTTCTGCAAAAATTTTTTCTATTGCTTCGTCTGTTGCTTTTCTTTGCTCATCGGTATAAGGTTTAAGTTTTGATCTTTTGAGCGTCTCCATCAAAGATTGCGTAGCCTCTTCATTCAACAAAGGTACTACTGCCATTGAAAGTGCCATATTACGAACCTCCTTATTCTTGTTTTCTTTGCTTTCAACCATATAACCACCGCCTTGAAATGATTATATCTCTACACATATTCTCTGCACAGACATTACTAATTACTAATGCACCATAAAGTCACCTCCTTGTTTTGATACAGGAGGATTCCATATTCAACAATTGGAAATCCTCCTCGTTTCACTACTTGAAATTAAAGCATTGGATTTCCTATGAAATGAATATAGAATGTTTAATATGACATCTGTCATTTAGAATATCAGAAATATAATGCTTTGAATAGATTATAACACTGTAGTATAATTTACGCAAGAAAAGAATATACATCGCTTCTTAATAGTACGCGAACTTCCTCTCTGTCATCAGTTCCTGTCTGCACCTGTTTCAGTTCATACCATGTACTGGTCTTTTCCAGCAATGAGACCCACTGTTCCACAGAAGTTTTTGACAACAACTTAGGAATGATTTCTTTAACAATTCGCGTGATATGCCTCATCAGCCTCCCACACATCAAAGCCATTCTCTTTTAAAATCGCAACAACTTTTTCAGGGTTATCAGATTTTAAAATCGCGGATGCATCTGCTCCATTTGCAAATGCATACATATATTCTACGTTCACACCACCTGCCATCAGTTCATGCATTGCCTTGCTAAGTGAACCTGTTGCATGTGGCACACGAAGTGCTACTACGTCTGTAAGCATGGAAGTGATACCTGCTTCTTTTAATACTGCTCTTCCTTTTTGCGGATCAGACACAATCATACGAAGCATGCCGTAATCTGCAGTATCTGCAAGACTTAAGGCTACAATATTCACATCGTTTGCTCCGAGTGTAGAGAGCACTTCATCCAAACGTCCTTCTCTATTTTCCAAAAATACAGATAATTGTTTAATTGTCATGTCATTACCTCCTACAGATTTCGATTATCGATTACACGTTTTGCCTTTCCTTCGCTACGGGCGATTGTCTTAGGCTCAACTAATTTTACATGAACTGCGATTCCAAGTGCCTGTTTTAATACACCTGCAATCTTATTCTTAAGCCCCTCTAATTCACGGATTTCATCTGAGAAGTAACGCTCATCTACTTCTACCATAACGGTCAACTTATCCATGTTATTTTCACGGTCTACAATCATCATGTAGTGAGGCGCAACCTCTCCGCCCATGCTGAGAAGCGCAGCTTCTACCTGTGTAGGGAATACATTCACTCCACGAATTACCTTCATATCGTCTGTACGACCTTTGAATTTTGAAATTCGTGGCAGCGTTCTTCCACAGTCACAAGTGCTGTGGTCAATGCTTGTGAGGTCCTTAGTTCTATAACGAATAAGTGGCATTGCCTCTTTTGTCAATGTCGTAAATACAAGTTCACCGGTTTCGCCGTCTGCACATGCTTCGTTTGTAGCCGGATTTAAGATTTCCGGATAGAAATAATCTTCATGAATATGAAGTCCCTTATGGTGAACACATTCCATAGCAACACCCGGTCCTAAAATTTCACAGAGTCCATAGATATCAAAGCACTTGATTCCAAGAATACTTTCAATCTGCTCTCTCATTTCTACCGTCCATGGTTCTGCGCCAAGGATACCGGCTTTAATATTGATTTTATCTACTAATCCAGCATCGCGAAGTGATTCAGCCAGATAAAGAGCATATGAAGGCGTACATGCAATGGCTGTTGCACCAAAATCTTGCAAGCACATCATCTGTCTCTGTGTATTTCCCGAAGACATTGGAATTACCATTGCACCTAATTTTCTTGCACCAAAATCAATTCCAAGTCCACCTGTAAAAAGTCCATATCCATAGCAGGTATGTATGATATCCTCATCTGTAAGACCTGCCATTGTCATACAACGAGCCACGCACTCACCCCACAGTTCTGTATCTGCCTGTGTATAAGAAGCAAGTGTCAGTTTCCCTGTCGTTCCCGAAGATCCCTGCACTCTGGCAACCTTTGATTTTGGAACTGCCAAAAGTCCAAACGGATAGTTGTCTCTAAGATCTTCTTTTGTTGTAAAAGGAAGCTTATGGATATCTTCAATTCCTTTGATATCCCCCGGTTCAATACCGAGTTCCATCATTTTCTTATTGTAGAAAGCAACGTTATGATAAACGTTAGCAACCTGTTTTACTAATCTCTCACTCTGCAGAGCAGTCATCTCATCTCTGCTCATACATTCTTTTTCTTTGTCAAAATAGCGTTCTGTCCATGCCATGACGCCTTCCCCCTTGTTTTACATGTTGTATCCGACTTCAAATGCTTGTTTGTTAATGTCTATTGTCTTTGGTGGTACAGTATTCTCAATTACCTCGTACCAAGTTTCTTTTGCAAAGTCCATATGCTGTGCTGCAATACCGAGTACAATCATGTTAAACACTCTGGAATTACCGAGTTTCTTTGCCTCTTCTGTAGCATTTACCGTATATACTTTATGCTCTTTTGAAAGGTTCTCAATAATATTTTCCGGATACTGAGCCGCTCCGATTACGACCGGCATCGGGTCGATTCTCCAGTCATTGATAATAAGCGCTCCGTCTTCTTTTAAGAAATGTGAATAGCGAAGAGCCTCCAGTTTCTCAAATGCAATAATAACATCTGCCTGACCTTCTTCTACAATCGGTTCTGCCACCTTGTCACCATATCGCACAAATGTAACAACACTTCCACCGCGCTGTGCCATACCATGAACCTCTGAAAGTTTTACATCATAACCACCTGCAATGGCAAGTCCGCCTAAAATACGGCTGGTAAGAAGCGTTCCCTGACCGCCTACACCTACAATCATAATATTTTTCGTTGCCATTACTTGTCACCTGCCTTCAAAAGTTCTATTGCGTCAAATTTACATAATGTCTCACAGAGACCGCAACCTGTACACATCGTATCATCGATACGGATAGTTCCGTCCGCGTTCTTTGTCATCGCCGGACATCCCGGTTTCATACACATACCACATTTCTTACATTTATCCGGATGTGCTATGTATACCGGTTTCTTTGATTTATCCAAAAGCACACAAGGAGTCTTTGTGATAATGACAGACACTTCATCCTTTGCCACTTCTTCTTTGATTACTTTCTCTAAAGTCTTAATGTCAAACGCATTGACTTCCACCACATTCTTCACACCGATTGCACGACAGAGATTTGGAATATCAATCGCATTTGTAGGTTCACCCATCAATGTCTTACCTGTTGCAGCATGGTCTTGATGTCCTGTCATACCGGTTGTCGAGTTGTCAAGAATCATAACCGTTCCCGTTGACTTGTTATATACCATGTTCATCAGGGAGTTCACACCTGTATGTAAGAATGTAGAGTCACCAATTGCTGCCACCCAGTTCTTGATGTACTCTTTTCCCTTTGCCTTTTCCATACCGTGAAGACTGGAAATACTTGCACCCATACAGATCACTGAATCCACAACGCTAAGTGGTGCAACTGCTCCAAGTGTATAACAGCCGATGTCACCTGCTACGTGTATTTTTAATTTATTCAGTACATAGTACACACTTCTGTGTGGACATCCAGGACAGAGAATCGGTGGTCTTCCAGGTGCTGCTGCCGGAGCCTTTGTTCCGATATCTTCTTTTAAAATAGCCTTGCGAATCATATTAGCACTGTATTCACCTTGAACTGTAAAGAGTTCTTTTCCAACAGCTTTGATTCCCCAAGATTTTACCTGTTCTTCAATCACTGGATCTAATTCTTCAATAATGTAAAGAGTGTCTACCTTTGAAGCAAACTCTGTGATTAACTTCTTTGGAAGTGGATTCACCATACCAAGCTTTAATACTGATGCATTTGGAAGTGCCTCTTTTACATACTGGTATGGAATACCGCTTGTGATGACACCAATCTTCGTATCGTTCATTTCCACCGTGTTAATCGGAAGCGTATTGGCTGCCTCTGCAAGTTCCAGATTGCGTTTTTCAATCTCCACATGACGAAGCTTTGCATTGCCCGGCATCATAACAGTCTTTGCTATATTCTTCTCATATGGAACATCTTCTACTTCCTCACGGTCATAGAGTTCTACCAAGCCTTGTGAATGTGCAAGTCTCGTTGTGGTTCTTAAAATAACCGGTCTGTCAAACACTTCACTGATCTGGAAAGCCGCCTTCATATATTCTTTTGCTTCCATACTGTCAGATGGTTCCAATACAGGCACCTGCGCTGCTCTCGCAACCATACGGGTATCCTGCTCATTCTGTGAACTGTAAAGTCCCGGGTCATCTGCAACTACAAGTACCAATCCGCCATTTACTCCCATGTAAGATACCGTATAGAGTGGGTCGGATGCCACGTTAAGTCCAACGTGCTTCATACACGCCATGGCACGTACTCCTGAAATGCTTGCACCGATTGCAACCTCTGCTGCAACCTTCTCGTTTGGCGACCACTCTGAGTAAATATCGTCTTTATATTTAATAATATTTTCACTAATCTCTGTGCTTGGTGTTCCCGGATATGCTGCAGATACTTTCACACCTGCTTCATATGCACCGCGGGCAATCGCTTCATTTCCAAGCATGATTACTTTCTTATTCGACATCTTTTGTTCTTCCTTTCGAATCTTTCATTTTGAATTAATGTATCTATTATACCACAACACTTTGACGAGTTAAAGTACTAAAATTATATTTTTTTATTATTGTAGATTTATTTGTTGTTTTGAGGTTCCTGACTGGGTATACACATGGCATATTCACTATTTTATACCAAGAATTGGCCTTTACTTGCCTAATTTGGTCCGCTATTTGTAATGAGTTTCTATAGAATAGTATTTGTGGTGCTTAATACCCACGATTTTACATAAGTGTGGGTATTTTGGGGTGGCTTGAACCATTCTATAGAAAATGTAGTATTTAAAATACTCGTTTCACTTATTTTTTATCTGATTCTGGGTATAACGTGCTCATAAATTCATATCCATACCCATTTTGCCTTTTTATCGAATCAGTTAAAGCAAGCGAATCAGTTAAAAGCAAGCAAGCTTCAAAAAAAGCGGGCAACACACGTTGCCCGCCACACAATGAAGACATTGTAAATCTTTAAAAGTCAAACAATGATAACTGGTTTGATGTCGGCAGCTCTCCAAAGAGCCCCAAATCCGCCATGAAATCAATAACTGTCTTACTTACCTTCGTTCGCTGTCTAAAGTCATCTAATGACAAGTACGGTCCGTCTGCCGCAGCCATCTCAACCGCGTCTGCCGCCTTATCTCCCATGCCTTCAATCGTACTGAATGGAGGCAACAACTTCCCATCTACTATCTGGAACTTCGTCGCCTTCGACTTATAAAGGTCGATTGGCAGGAATTCATATCCTCTCGCATACATTTCTTGCACAAGACGCATATCTTTAAGTGTATCCTGTTCTTTGTTAGAAAGACTGTCACTGCGCTTTTTGTAATCACGAATATAGTACTCTAATTTGTCTTTGCCCTGACACATCAGTTCATAAGAAAATGCATTGGCACGAATACTAAAGTACGCCGCGTAGTAAGCCAACGGATAGTAAACCTTACAATAAGCAATACGGTATGCCATCATAACATAAGCTGCCGCATGGGCCTTCGGGAACATGTACTTAATCTGCTCACAGGACCACACATACCAATCCGGTATGCCATGAGCCAGCATGTCCTCTTTCCACTCCGGCCATTTGCCTGATTTGCCCTTCGCAACTTTACCCTTACGAACATCCTCCATAATTTTGAAGGATGTCTCACTCTCCATTCCACTGTTAATAAGGAATGTCATGATATCATCACGGGTACAGATAGCGGTTGAAATCGTCGCTTTACCTTCTTGAATTAAAGTCTGCGCATTGTTTAGCCATACATCGGTTCCGTGCGACAGACCGGAAATACGAATCAAGTCTGATAATGTCTTTGGCTTCGTGTCCACAACCATCTGGATAACGAAATCCGTTCCAAACTCCGGAATACCAAGACACCCTACCGGACAGCCTCCAATGTCGTCAGGAGTAATTCCTAATGAACTTGTATCTGCAAAAAGCTTCATAACTCCCTGGTCATCGAGCTTGATGTCCGTTGCTACAAATGGTTCTCCTGTAATCTCTGTCACCAATTCTTCCAACATCTTAATCATCGTCGGATCATCATGACCGAGAATATCAAGCTTCAACAAGTTATGGTCGATGGAGTGATAGTCAAAATGCGTCGTGACAATATCGGTTGTCATATCATTTGCCGGATGCTGTACCGGTGTGAATGAGTTAATATCCTGTCCGATCGGAAGAACGATAATACCACCCGGATGTTGTCCGGTACTTCTTCGAATACCAACACATCCCTGAAGTAAACGCTCTATCTCACATTTTCGCTTTCCTTGATTTCTCTCTTCATAATAGTTCTTGACATAACCATAGGCCGTCTTATCCGCCAGAGTACCAATCGTTCCGGCGCGGAAGGTCTGTCCGTCACCAAAGATAACCTCTGTATATTTATGAGCATTACTCTGATAATCTCCCGAAAAGTTAAGGTCAATATCAGGCTCCTTATTTCCTTTAAATCCGAGAAAGGTTTCAAATGGAATATCGAAACCATCCTTTACAAGAGGCTCGCCACACACCGGACAGTTTTTATCCGGCATATCCCATCCACAGCCTCCGGCATATTTTCTGACTTCATCGGATTCAAAATCGCTGTAGTGACATTTTGCACAATAATAGTGCGGACTGAGCGGATTCACCTCGGTAATTCCGGCCATCGTTGCAACAAACGAAGAACCTACGGAACCACGAGAACCCACCAGGTACCCGTCCTCTACGGATTTCCACACTAGTTTCTGCGCGATAATATACATCACGGCAAATCCGTTGGATATAATGGAATTGAGTTCCCTCTCCAGACGCTCCACTACGATTGGCGGCAACTCTTCGCCATACATACTGTGCGCTTTGTTGTAACAAATGTCTCGAAGCTGTTTGTCTGAATCCTCGATAACCGGCGGACATTTGTCCGGCCTTACCGGTGATATCTTTTCAATTTGCTCTGCAATCTTCACTGTATTTGTAACAACCACTTCATATGCCTTCTGAGAGCCCAGATATGCGAACTCCTCTAACATCTCTTCTGTTGTTCGAAGGTATAGCGGTGCCTGGTTGTCTGCATCTGCAAAGCCTTGTCCCGCCATCACGATTCTGCGGTAGACTTCATCCTCCGGCTCCAAGAAATGCACATCGCAGGTTGCCACTACCGGCTTATGGAATTCCTCGCCGAGTTTGACAATGCGGCGATTGATTTCCATCAAGTCCTCCTCCGAACGGATATGTTCAAAGCGGTCACTGTCTATCATAAAACGGTTGTTTCCAAGTGGCTGAATCTCCAGATAATCATAGAAATTCACAAGTCTTGCAATCGCCTCCTCCGGCTTATTGTCAATGATTGCGCTGTACAGTTCCCCTGCCTCACAGGCACTTCCGATAATAAGCCCTTCTCTATGACGCATAAATTCGCTCTTTGGAATTCTCGGTCTTCTCGAATAATAGGTTAAATGTGACAGTGAAATCAAACGATACAGATTCACACGTCCCACATCGTTTTTCGCCAAAATAATTGCATGATACGTTGGCATCTTCTTAATAGCATCCGCGTTCGTATCCCCAAATCGGTTCACATCTGCAAGCGTTGTAATGTCACGCTCTTTTAACATTTCCACAAATTTTACAAATATTTCTGCTGTTGCTCCCGCATCGTCTACTGCACGGTGGTGATTCTCTAACGAAATGCCAAGTGCCTTTGCAACGATATTTAATTTATACTTTGCCAATGTCGGCAGCAACACTCTGGCAAGTGCCACTGTATCCAGATAGGTATATTTATGAGGAAGTCCCAGATTCTTACAATTCTGTTCGATGAATCCCACATCAAAGCTTGCGTTATGTGCAACTAAAGCCGCATCTCCCACAAACTCCAAAAATTCAGGTAATATCACGTCTATTTTTGGGGCTTCCATTACCATTTCATCGGTAATACTTGTCAGATTGGTTATCTCAAATGGGATTGGAATGCCCGGATTGACAAATGTGCTGTAAGAATCGACAATCTCCCCACCTTGCACCTTGACTGCTCCAATCTCAATGATGCGGTCCTCCACATTGCTAAATCCGGTAGTTTCTATGTCAAACACAACATAAGTATCATCCAGTGTCTGCGCCCCTGCGCGCACAGCAATATCTGTCAAATCATCCACAAGATATGCTTCCACACCGTAAATAACTTTAAACGGATCTTCCTTATCTATATCTTCTATATAATGGTTGGCATCCGGAAATGCCTGCACTACTCCATGGTCTGTGATTGCAATGGCAGGATGTCCCCAGTTATGTGCCTGCTTTACAATCGCCTTGGTATCTGACACACCATCCATATCACTCATCTTCGTGTGACAGTGTAATTCCACACGTTTCTCCGGTGCAGTATCCTTTCGCTTCGTTATGAAACTTGGAATCTTTTTAACCCCTGCAACTGACGCAATTGTAAGCTCATGGTCAAACTTATCAATAGTTGTTATTCCTTTGATTTTGAGGAACGCACCTGGGCGAATCTCACTCACAATATCAGGAAGCTGATCGTTTCGCACGAACATCTTCACCATAATCGTATCCGTGAAGTCAGTCACTGCAAACATCACAATTGTCTTCTCATTTCGGATCTCTCGCGTATCAAAGCTAGTCACTTGTCCACGGAACGTAATCTCACCCATTTCTCCCACGACATGACGAAGTTCCATTGGTTCATCTTCAAAATCACGTCCGTAGATGAGATTTGGATCGTCTGACTTTTTAGCTGCACGGTATGTATCCTGCTTCTTCGTAAATGAAGCTGCTTTGGCCGCTTTTTCTTCTTTCGCAACCTTCTTTGCTTCACGCTCTGCTTCTTTTGCTTCCTTCATCTCATCCTGCTTCGCAGTATTCTGTTCCACAATCGCATTAACTTCCTGTTGCAGACGCAGTGCGTTGTGTTCCTGCATCTTGCTCTTCTTCGCTTCGTGGTAAATAGCACGAATATCCACCGGAATGTTACAGCGTTCTTCAAACACTTCTTTAAGAAGTGCAAGAATCGATTCTGCTTTTCCTTCTGCAACAATGCTATCTTCAAATTCAATGTATAGAATCTTATCTTCTTCAAAACGGAATTTCGCATTGGCAAACATATTGTGTTCCACAACGCTTCTATTCTTCAGCTCCAACAAAACACTCTCACGATACTCTCTCAAAAGATTTTCCGGTGTATATTGTCCGGAGAGTTGATACTGCTCCACAATTTGAATCCGAATCAGATTCAATGCAAAAAGCTGTTCTTTGATAGCTATTTCCATCGCACAGATATATCTTTTTTGAATCAAATGCATACTGAATAAATGGACATGCAAATAAGTCCTGTCTGAGTTGGTGGCAACCTTTGTCACTTCCACATCCTCAAACAAGGCTCGCATCTCCTGATTCACTTTCAATGTCGGAAATACATCAAAAAACTTTTTGTTCATCTTCTATCCTCGTATCTATTTCTCCCAGTTCAGTAATTCTGACCTAAGAGTCTCTAATAACTCTTCTTCTTTTACTTTCTTAATAATCTCGCCTTTTTTAATGAGGAGTCCTTCTCCGATGCCTCCGGCGATTCCGATATCTGCTTCTTTTGCTTCCCCCGGTCCGTTGACCACACATCCCATGACTGCGACCTTAATGTCAAGCGGAATGTCAGCTACCATATTTTCCACCTTGTTCGCAAGACCGATGAGGTCAATCTTCGTTCTTCCACAGGTCGGGCAGGAAACTACTTCAATACCTCCCTTGCGAAGTCCAAGTGTTCTAAGGATTAGTTTTGCTGATTTGATTTCTTCAAGCGGGTCTCCTGTAAGCGACACTCGAATCGTATCACCAAGTCCCTGATGGAGCATAATTCCAAGCCCGATTGAAGACTTGATATTACCTGAAATCAGAGTACCTGACTCCGTAATTCCGATATGCAACGGGTAATTACATTGTTCTGATATAAGTTCATGTGCTTTTACGCACATCAGTACATCAGAAGACTTAATACTTACGACTAATTTATCATATCCCATGTTCTCAATGAGGTGCACCTTATCAAGCGCACTCTCTACGATACCCTCTGCGGTCACGCCACCATATTTTTCTACCAGATTCTTTTCCAAGGAACCACTGTTTACACCCACACGAATCGGCACGTTATATTCCTTCGCTTTTTCAACAACTTGACGCACACGTTCCACATCACCGATATTCCCCGGGTTGATGCGAATCTTATCTGCTCCGTTTTCAATCGCAGCAATCGCCAACTTATAATCGAAATGAATATCGGCCACCAGCGGAATATGAATCTGCTTCTTAATCTCGCGAAGCGCCTGTGCTGCTTCCATTGTTGGAACTGCACAGCGGATAATCTCACATCCAACTGCCTCTAATGCGAGAATCTGTGCTACAGTTGCCTTAACATCCTCTGTCTTTGTATTGGTCATCGACTGGATTGCAATTGGATTCCCTCCGCCGATTTTTACATTGCCTATCTGTATTACCTTCGTATCTTCCCTTTTCATATAACCCTCCAACTTGAAATGAGAGTCCGCAAGCGAACTCTCAAACAAACTACTATTTCTCAATTCTGGTAAATATATATTGTTCTCCATATTCACGTTCTGTTAAAGTCAACGTGTCATTTTCCAGACTGTAATTATATGACACTGTAAAATCTGTAAGGAGTTCATCGAGTTCTCCCGGTGTGATGTCACCTTTGGATTCCTCTGCTGCATCCGCATAAGATTCTGCATTTGGCTTTATCGAAATAATCTTTTCTGATTTGTCTATTTTGTACTGTAAATCAATCTCCATATAAGTGCCGTTAAAAGTCCCCTGTAACGTCACTTCATTATCATCTTCCACATCCAAATGGTATCCATTCGCCTTCGAATACCACTCGCCTTCTAATGGATTACTTACCACAACTTTCGTAATAAAAAATACAATTCCGAGTATAATAAGGACAGAAGATACAAGCATGATAATGGCCCATGCTTTACTTCTTTTTTCTTCATCTTTTTGTCTCATCATCATTCTATCACCTCATTTTCTTTCACTCTATTTAGATTATAAAAAGTTTCGCATTTTATGTCAATGCTTTCTAATATTGTTCCGTATTTCTTCTTTTTTATATCATGTGTTGATAATCGTCACTTTTCGACTTTTTCGCAAAAGTATTGCTACAATGTTTAAAATGGTAGGAGGCGTCAATATGAAATTCGGTGAAACATTAAAGAATTTAAGAGATATCAAAGGGATTACGCAAAAAGAACTCGGCAAATTGCTGGGTGTCTCTCGTGCAACCATTGCAGGTTATGAAACGAAAAATCACCAACCGGATTATGAGAAATTGGAGATGTTGTCCCATTACTTTGAAGTATCCATTGATTATTTGCTGACAGGTGAAGATTCTTTTCATATTGAGCGCATGAAACGTCCGCCAATCAATGAAAAGGTTCTTGACACGGAAGTGATAAACGTATACCGGACACTGCCTGCGGAAGTAAAACAGGATGTTCTGAAATATCTGAAGTTATTGCAACTGAATGAGAAATATACCAAAAAAGATGTGTGATTTGAGGTCACACATCTTTTCGTTATTATGCTCTTTTGCCAATATAATTCTTAATAAATTCAATTAACATCTCCATTTCTTGCTGTGTTCCAACCGTAATACGAAGATAATTCTTGATTCTCTCTCCACTGAGATATCTGACATAGATATCTGCTTCTTTGAGCGCCTCAAAAAGTTCCTTTGCAGAGCACTTTGGATGAGATGCAAGAATAAAGTTTGTCTGTGAATCCGGGAATTCAAATCCAAGTGAAGCCAATGCCTTCTTCGTCCACTCTCTTGTGTCAACAATCTTTTGTACCTGTTCTTCAAAGTATGCCTTATCCTTTAGCGCTTCCACACCGCAAACCAGCGATGTCTGATTCATCGTATAAGAGTTAAATGAATATTTTGCATCGTTCAGATACTTGATGAGCAATGGATTACCGATTGCATAGCCGATACGCATTCCCGCCATCGAACGAGATTTTGAGTATGTCTGAACCACCAACAGGTTCTCATATTTATCTACAAGCTCTATTGCTGACTTTCCGGCAAAATCAATGTATGCTTCATCCACAATCACAATCACATCCTGATTATGTTCTAGAATATCCTCTATGAAATCCAATCCCTCATAGATACCAGTCGGTGCATTTGGATTCGCGAAAATAACTCCGCCGTTTTCCTTATAATAATGCTCTTTCACGATTCGGAAATCCTTGTCTAATTTCGGACACTCGTAAGGAATGCGGTAAAGTTCGGCCCACACCTTGTAGAACGAGTAAGTAATATCCGGAAATAGAATCGGTTTGTCTGAGTTAAAGAAGGTGAGGAAACACATCGCAAGCACATCGTCAGAACCTACGCCCACAAATACCTGCTCATCCTTCACTCCATAATACTCTGCCAATGTATGTACGAGATTGCCCGCAGTCGGGTCCGGATAAAGTCGGAGTCTCTCCATATCCATAGAAAGAATCGCCTTCGCTACTCCCGGTGCCGGCGGATAAGGATTTTCGTTTGTATTTAATTTGATAACCTTACGCTGTGGCTGCTCGCCCGGAACATAAGGCTCCACTTTTCGAATGTTTTGTTCAAATGCTTTCATGTTAGAAATATTCCTTTGCAAGTTCTTTGAATTTCGGTAGTGCATTTACAATGGTCTCATAAGCAACACAGTATGCCATTCTCACATAACCAGGGCATCCGAATGAACTTCCCGGCACAATGAGAATGTTGTATTTCTTAGCTGCCTCACAGAATTCCTTCTCATTTTCGATAGGAGATTTCACAAATAAGTAGAAGGCTCCCTCCGGTTTGATACATGTAAATCCACATTCAGAGAGTCCATTGTAAAGTGTCTCTCTGTTTCTGTCATAGTAAGAAATGTCTGTCTGCTCGTTTAGGCATTTCACAACCATCTTCTGCTGCAGTGTCGGTGCATTTACGAATCCAAGTATACGAGTTGCCACGCTTGCCGCTGATATTAAATCGCTGCTGTCTGAAGCCTCGTCCGGAATCACAAGATAACCGATACGCTCTCCCGGAAGCGACAATGATTTACTAAAGGAATAACCAACGATTGTATTTGCATAATATTTTGTGAGGTACGGAACTTCCACGCCATCATAAGCAAGCTCACGGTATGGTTCATCGGAAATCAAATAGATGTCTGTTCCGAATTCTTTCTGTTTTGCCTCCATAATCGCGGCTAATTTCTTAATGGTTTCCTCTGAATAGACAACACCCGTCGGATTGTTCGGTGTATTCACGATAACAGCCTTTGTCTTTGCTGTAATCTTTGCCTCAAACTCGTCTAACTTCGGTTGGAAATCCTCGATGTTCGGTGAGATTGCAACAAGTACTCCATCAAAGTTTGCTGTATAACTTCTGTATTCTCCGAAGTATGGTGCAAATGTAATGACTTCATCACCCGGGTTCAATAATATCTTCAAAGCAACGTTCAGTCCGCCTGCAGCACCAACTGTCATCACAATGTTCTTTCCTGCAAATGCAGTGCCGAATCTCTCATTGAGAGATGCTGCTACTGCCTCTCTGACATCCTCATAACCGGCATTGCTGTTCGTATAACCATGCAGTGCCACCGGATCCTCTTCATTCAAAATCTCGATAATGGCATCCTTTACTGCCTGTGGTGCCGGAACATTTGGATTGCCTAAACTAAAATCAAACACATTCTCCGGTCCATATATCTTTGCCAAACGATTTCCCTCTTCAAACATGGCACGGATGGCCGAACTATTCTTTACCATGTTCTGCATTTTCTCTGCTATCATTGTACTCTCTCCTTTACGACTCCCTTTTCTACGAGGAACGCCGGACGGTAGGATAATTTCGCCTTGCGAAGTCCCTCGGAACCGGTATCATCCTCTCTGTTAATATATTGATATGATGCACATGCATGTTCAGCGAACTGCTGATTAATCATTGGATATGCACCCTGTATGTCTGCATAAGCTTTCTCAATGTGAACAACAAAAGTATCCTCACTTATCGGTTCCCCTATTGCGAACGCCACAATCTCTCCGTTAATGCGAAGAATGCCACCGGTGAGTTCTAACTCCTTGAACAATCTCAATGCATTCAATGTCACGCACATTTCTGCATTCTTATCATGATCCTCATCACAACCATTTTCATTTCTCCACTTGAGTGCCATCTGGAAACATTCCTCCAGATTTTCCTCCATCATGGTCTCATAGCTCCAATTCTCATGCGTTGCTTTAAATTTATTAATATGATTGCGCTTTGCATGCAGTTTCTTACCCGATAAACTAATCAGTTTCTCGGATTCGTAGATATAGTCTGCAATATCACGATGATACTCGATGTCAAATCTTCCCGGATACCACTCATCAATCTGCGTAAATTGTTCAGGTGTAATGTGATATAACATAAATGGAACGCCACGTTCCTGTGTGTCTTGCATCAGATAGTCCAAAGCCCTTTTTACATCCAAAGGCTCCCCAACCGGATATGCATATGCTTCGCCGTAACTCATAGTTTGAAACACCAATGCATGTTCTATCACAGCAAACTTCACCGGATAATGTCTGGACCAGAGAAGTGCATTTGCAAAAGTACGCTCACAGCTTCTGCTTGGATACTTTTCAAAATAGGAATGCATCAGTTCCCGGTCTTCTAACTCCGTTCGTCTAAACTGTATCTCTCCCACGTTTTTCTCTCCTTGTTTCTAATTCTAGTATCATAACATATCTTTGACACTTTTGGTAGATTTTATTAACGAAATTGTAACTGATACAATGCCGCGTACGCTCCGTTTTTCGCGAGCAGTGCCTCATGTGTTCCTTCTTCTTCAATTCCATTTTCCGTGAGCACTAGAATACGTTTCGCATTACGAATCGTTGACAAACGATGTGCGATAACAAATGTCGTACGGTTCTTTGCAAGTTCTTCCATAGACTGCTGCACCACCTGTTCACTCTCATTGTCTAATGCTGAAATCGCCTCATCGAAAATAAGAATCGGTGGATTCTTTAAGAACACTCTTGCAATCGACAGACGCTGCTTTTGTCCGCCGGATAATTTCACGCCGCGCTGACCGATATCTGTGTTGTATCCATTTGGAAAACTCATAATAAAATCATGTGCGTTGGCACGTTTTGCCGCCAAA
This sequence comes from Faecalimonas sp., assembly GCA_045630205.1. GTDB lineage: Bacteria > Bacillota > Clostridia > Lachnospirales > Lachnospiraceae > Faecalimonas. Next base: position 28,400 of record JAZQSP010000009.1, read on the forward strand.
ACCACTTCCTCATCTGTCGCATCCGGTTTACCATAGCGGATGTTTTCCAATATCGTTCCTGCAAACAAATATACATCTTGCTGCACAATACCAATCTGACTGCGAAGGCTTGCCTGCTTCATGTCGCGTATATCCATGCCATCAATTTTGATTGCCCCTTCGTTCACCTCGTAAAATCTTGGAATGAGACTACAGAGTGTCGTCTTACCGACACCGGACGCCCCTACCAATGCTACATACTCTCCTGCTTCCACATTCAGTTCAACATTTGTAAGCACCTGCTCATGATTGCTCTCATATCGGAAGGAAACATTTTCAAAAACAATATTGCCCTGTAAATCCTTCACAGCAACAGCATGCTTTGCATCCTGAATATCAGGTTCGATAGACATAATCTCCATAAAACGCTCGAAGCCGGAGTAACCATTCTGAAACTGCTCCGCAAAATTGATGAGCTTTCTCACAGGTTCGATAAAGTTATTGATATATAGTAAAAATGTAATAAGGTCTGTCGCCTGAATCGTGCCTTTTGTCATCAGTGAACCACCAATGACGATGACAATCACTGTTACCATCGTTGTCATCGCACCAATGCTGGAATGATATCCCGCCATATAACGGTAACTGTCTTTCTTCGACAAAATGTAATTGTGATTTCCCTCCTGGAATTTCTCAATCTCAATCTCTTCATTTGCAAAGGATTTTACCACACGTACACCGGAAAGACTGTCCTCTATCCGAGTATTAATCTCTGCAACTCGCTTACGATTCTGCTTGAATGCACGTTTCATCTTACGATTAAAATAGATTCCCAATATCACCATAAACGGAATACAGATAAATGTCACCATTGTGAGTGGCAGATTAATATGAATCAGGATTGTAAATGCACCTACTAATTTAATAATAGAGATAAGCACATCCTCCGGCCCGTGATGCAAAAGCTCTGTAATCTCAAAAAGGTCACTTGTGATACGCGAAAGCAGCTCACCCACTTTGCGATTATCAAAAAAAGTGAAGGATAATTTCTGGTAATGCTCGAAAATGTCCCGGCGCATGTCGCCTTCCATCTTCACACCCATGATATGACCATAATAGCTGATATAATAGTTACAGCCCATCTCCACAAGTACAAGTAAAACCATAACACCACCTAAAATCAAAATCGTATTTAAAGCCTGTCCACCATCATAATAAATCACTTCATTTGTAATATAGCGTACAACCAATGGTATCATCAGCGTAATTGCAGCGCCAAGCATCGCAAAAAACAGGTCGCTGAAAAACAGAAATTTATAAGGTTTATAATAACTAACTAAAGTTTTTAAATTCTTCTTCATATATTTTCCTCTTCTTATGCATATTCCATGATTATTATTCAATACTAACACCAGAGGTGATAATATGCAATTCGTATGGACAGATTCCGTTAATTTTCCAGACTTTGAACAACTAAAAAAAGATATCCGCACCGACGTACTGATTATTGGCGGAGGTATCACAGGACTTTTGTGTGCCTATCAATTACAGCAGGCAGGAGTTGATTATGTACTTGTCGAGGCGGACCGTATCTGCAGTGGTATTACCAAAAACACAACTGCGAAAATAACCTCGCAGCACGGACTGGTGTACCATAAACTGATACAGCGTTTCGGTGTAGAAAAAGCGCACATGTATCTGAATGCAAACGAAGCAGCCTTACGAGAATACCGCAGATTATGTAAGTCCATCGACTGCTCCTTTGAACCAAAGAACTCTTATGTCTATTCATTGGATAAATCCCACAAGATAGCCAAGGAACTACATGCCCTGCGCAGACTCGGATTCCATGCAGAATATGAAGACAAACTTCCTCTTCCATTTCCTACTGCCGGTGCTGTCAGATTCAGACACCAGGCGCAGTTCAATCCGCTGAAGTTCCTATCAGAAATATCCAAAGGATTAAATATCTATGAACAAACCAAGGTACGGGAACTTGCACCAAATCTGGCAGTCACGAAACATAGTAAAATTACCGCAAAAAACATCATTGTGACTACGCATTTCCCGTTCTTAAATAAGCATGGCAGTTATTTCTTGAAAATGTACCAGCATCGCTCCTATGTGATTGCATATAAAAATGCACCGAACGTGGACGGAATGTATGTGGATGAGTCTCTAAAGGGACTCTCCTTTCGAAATTATAAAAATATGCTTTTGCTTGGGGGCGGCGACCACCGCACGGGAAAACAAGGTGGCAACTGGCAGGAGTTATCTACCTTTGCCGAGACACACTATTCAAATGCGAAAGAAGTGTACCGCTGGGCAACACAGGACTGTATGACCTTAGATGAAGTGCCTTATATCGGACAGTATTCTAAGAACACGCCTTCTCTCTATGTTGCAACCGGATTCAATAAATGGGGAATGACTTCCGCTATGGCTGCAGCTATGATTCTGGGAGATATGATGTTGGAAAAAGAAAATCCTTATGCCCCTGTGTTTTCTCCATCTCGAAGCATCCTAAGACCCCAGCTCGTTGTAAACGCTTTCGAAGCGACCACGAACCTGCTCACACCGACCAGAAAACGTTGTCCGCATCTCGGTTGTGCTTTGAAGTGGAATCCTGCTGAACGAAGCTGGGACTGCCCATGTCATGGTTCCCGCTTTACAGAACACGGCGAACTGATTGATAATCCTGCGACCGGCGATATAAAAAAGGAGCGTTAAGTGGTGCCACACCATTCTCTCAAACTTGGAATATACTATTAAAAAAGAGAAAGGGCACCATCATGCCGGTAACGCATATCACAAATGGCACGATTGAGAACATTTCCTCTGAGCGCGGTAACACATTTATCCTTGTCACATATATGGGCAGACTCGGTAATCGGAGGGAAGAACAGACTGTAAGATTAGTTGTCGGTCCCCGTACAATTGTTCTGAATGCACGTGGTGAACCGGTCCCTGCTTCTGCACTTCGCGAAGGAATGAATATCAATGCATCCTTTTCATCCGAGATGACCAGGAGCATACCACCGCAGGCCAATGCCTATCTGATTCGAATCATGGGAAGACCAATGCCGGACAATGTTACCATCGGTAGAATTCTCGACATCAATCGGAATAACCGTAGTTTTACAACGATGACTGACCGAGATTTCTCTACGGTGATTCGCTTTAACACATCTGATAACACAAACTACTTTGATCGCTTTGGCAGGCCAATGCAATTCTCAGGACTACGTCCGGGCATGCGCGTACGCGTGCGCCACGCGAATTTTATGACTGCAAGCTTGCCACCACAGACGACGGCATTTGAAGTACGGGTATTGTAATAAAAATAGCTTATATCATAAGAAACAGTAATGGCAGGGAGAAATTCCCTGCCGTCATGTTATAATTCAAAAAGTTATTTGCACCTTTTTAATTTCTTCATTTCCATATAAGGTAACACTTCATACCCACATTTTTTGTAAACGTGAACTGCCCTCTCATTTTCTTCTTCCACTTCCAGTCTCAACACCACATGAGGATAAGTTTCGTCCATCAGCTCAAAAAACTGTGTACCAAGTCCCACCCCCCTATACTCCGGCTTAAAATACAGATCTTCAATCCAGATGCACGGCTTTCCAAACTCTGTGGAATAACTTTTTGCTACCATTGCATAGCCTTGAATCTCATTGTCATTTTCAAATATGTAGCCTTCCAAATAAGGGGAATCATTCACACAGTTGTCTATATCATTTTGAAATATCTCTTCCGAACCATTGCTGAGCACTGCCGGTGATGCATAGAATACGCGCATCATGTTGAGTACTTCTTTCCGATCGTTTTCCTGCATTTTTCTGATTGTTTGACTCATAAATTTGTTGTCCTTTCCGCTACATTCATGTTATTATTATTGCATTGAATAACAAAAAAAACAAGCACAACGAATAGTATATAATAATCGTTGACAATTTTCAGCCGTTATTGTAACTTATATATGGTTTTATCAAGGAGGAAATATATGCTTCAAAAATATCTATTATGCTTTTTAGTTTCTATGGTGCCGTTAATTGAACTTCGCGCCGGTGTTCCGATTGCACTCGGTATGGGGATTGATTATTTCCCTGCACTGATTATCTGTGTTATCGGAAATATGTTACCGGTACCGGTTATCTATCTTTTTGCAAGAAAAGTTCTAGAGTGGGGACGAGATAAGAAATATATTGGTAAGTTTTTCACTTACTGCATCGAAAAAGGAGAAAAAGGCGGTCAGAAATTGACAGAGAAAGCCGGAAAAAAAGGATTGTTTATCGCTCTTATGTTGTTTGTTGGTATTCCGCTTCCGGGTACAGGTGCATGGACAGGAACATTGGCAGCATCTTTCTTAAACATGGGCTTTAAAGAAACAACAAAAGCTGTAATTCTCGGTGTTATTATTGCCGGAATTATTATGGCAGTTGCAAGTACAGGTGTATTCGCGATTATAGGATTATAATTTTACAGACTGAGGACTTATATTTGTCTTCAGTCTTATTTTTTGCTTGTTAATGGGTATATAGTCAACTTTTCTTGCTTCCATACCCAATTAAGTGACATTTTCACTGCATAAGCATGGCTTTTTTAATACATTTGGGTACAGAAAGCATTTTTTCTTTGTCTATACCCACAAATTTCTAAAATTGTGGGTATAAACAAGTCGACACAGCCTATTTATACCCAAACACCACAAATTACACGCTCTTGAAGCTTGTTAGTGCAAAAAAATGGGTATAGGCAGATAAAACACTCTGTCTATACCCAAAACACATCAAATATTCACTTCCCAAAACAAATCTCAACACAAAATATTATTCGTTCATTTTCGCCAACTTCGCTGCCTGATCTGCTGCGATAAGGCTATCGATAATCTCATCAATATCCCCATTCATCACACTGTCAATCTTGTATAATGTAAGTTTGATACGGTGCTCTGTCACACGTCCCTGCGGGAAGTTATAAGTTCTGATCTTCTCAGAACGGTCACCGGTACCAATCTGGCTTCTTCTTGCCTCCGCCTCTGCAGACTGCTGCTTTTCAAGCTCTAATTCATACAGTTTTGAACGAAGTAAACGGAACGCTTTTTCTTTGTTCTGCAACTGTGATTTTTCTGTCTGGCTGTAGATTACAATTCCGGTTGGATGGTGAGTAAGTCGCACTGCTGAGTCGGTTGTATTGACACACTGTCCACCATTACCGGATGCACGCATTACGTCGATACGAATATCCTTTTCGTCGATAACAACGTCCACTTCTTCCGCTTCCGGCATTACGGCAACTGTAATTGTAGATGTGTGAATACGCCCACCGGACTCTGTCTCAGGAACACGCTGTACACGATGTACACCGCTTTCGTATTTCATTCTGGAATATACACCTTGACCGCTTACCATGAATACAACTTCTTTGAAACCGCCGATTCCGTTTTCACTAAAGGAAATCATCTCGGTCTTCCAGCGTCTGCTCTCCGCATAATGTACATACATACGATATACTTCTGCCGCGAAGAGTGCAGATTCATCTCCGCCGGCACCTGCACGGATTTCAACCATGATGTTCTTGTCATCGTTAGGGTCCTTTGGAAGAAGTAAAATCTTAAGCTCGTGCTCTAACTCTTCCACACGCTTTTTCGATTCGTATAATTCTTCTTTAGCAAGTTCACGCATCTCTTCGTCAGATTCGAGTTCCAACATCTCTTCACTGTCGATGATTGCCTGCTTCGCATTCTTGTATTCTGTATATGCTTCTACAATCGGAGCCAAGTCCGACTGTTCTTTCATCAGTTTGCGGAAACGTGCCGGGTCATTTGCCACATCCGGCTCCTGCAATTCACTCATCAACTCTTCATAACGAATGAGCAAATCATCTAATCTATCAAACATATTTTTTCCTCCAATATATTATCATCCTTATTAAATATACACGCCAAAGACCACTCGGTCAAGTCCTGCCAAATCCTTTTTCACAGTAACATCTGCAAATCCTGCCTCTTTCATGAGGCTACTCACATCTTCTCCCTGGTCATGACCTGTCTCGAAAAAGAGTTTTCCACCCTTTGTTAAATATTTTGGACTGTTTTCCACAATTCTTCTATAGAAATAAAGACCATCCTCTTTGCCGTCCAATGCAAGTAACGGGTCATGGAATTTCACTTCTTCTTTGAGTTCCTCAATCACAGAAGTACGAATGTAAGGCGGATTGGATACAATCACATCGTACTGTCCTTCTACTTCCGAAAACAAATCACTGTGTAAAAACGTTGCATCCACACCTAAGTTCTCAGCATTCTGTCGTGCAACCTCAAGCGCCTCTTTCGAAATATCCGCACCAACACCGCGAATGTCTGAAAAACCACATAATTTCAATAAACTAATCAAGATGCATCCTGAGCCGGTACACATATCGAGCACTCGCATTTCAGGCTCTAAAATATCCAGCACACTTTCTACCAATACTTCTGTATCCTGTCTTGGTACCAGCACGTGTTCATTGACAAGAAACGGAAGACCCATAAATTCCTGCACACCGGTAATGTGCTGCAAAGGTATATGCTTCGCACGAGTCTCCACACACCCGAAGTATCTAATCTTCTCTTCCTCACTAAGCTCGCGATTCATATCCATAAAATACATGGCACGACTGACGCCTGTGACATACTCCAGCAGATACCACGCATCCAGGTCTGCATCTTCAATCTGCACATTCTTCAATTGTACTTGTCCGTATTCATAAGCTTCTTTTAAGGTCATCTTACTTCTCCTCAAAATTCTCTTTTAAATACGCTTTCCAGTCAAATACTTCTTCTACGGCACGAATTGCCACTTCAATCATGTCGTCTTCAGGCTCTTTCGTTGTAAGATTCTGAAGTGCCATACCCGGTTTACTTAAGAGCTCTACTGCCGGATTCGTACTGCTTCCCGCAAGTCTGATAATCTCATACGAAATTCCCGCGATAACAGGTAACAGTGCTAAACGAATCAAAACACGAAGTAATTGTGATTCAGCTGTAATAAAGAAACATACAATCACACTTACTAACATAACAAAAAACAGAAAACTCGTTCCACATCGTTTGTGCTGTTTCGAACTGTTTTTCACATTCTCTACTGTAAGGTCCATTCCATGCTCAATACAGTTAATGCATTTGTGCTCTGCACCGTGATACATGAAAGTTCTCTGAATATCCTTCATCTGTGACACTGCTAGTATGTAGACCACAAACAAACCAACACGAACTACAGACTCTAAAACCGTACGCAGGAAACGTGACGCAATGATGCCTTTAAAGAGATTTGAAATAAAATATGGAAGAATCATGAATAGCCCCATCGCAATCACAACGGATGCCACCATAGTAATTCCCATAATCAAATCATCTTTTTTCTGTTGTTTCACAGCCTCCTCTTCCGTCAGCACAATCTCCGTCTCTTCTTCAAAAAAGCTTGCAGAATATGTGAGCGTCTTCATGCCAAGCACCAGAGAATCCACAAAGTTAAACACACCCCTTACAAATGGAATCTTTGTAAGCTTCTCCCACTTTACAATACTTTTATATTCATCTGTCTTCACTTCAATCTCACCGTCAGGCTTTCTGACAGCAACGGCATACTTCGGACCGTTTTTCATCATAATTCCTTCCAAAACAGCCTGACCGCCAATATTTGATGACTTCATAGTTATCTTTCCTCCAAAACAAAACGGGTTGAAGCCTGAACCTCAACCCGTACTTTTGCATATTATTGCATTCCGTATTTCTTGTTAAATTTATCAACACGACCACGAGCTTGAGCAGCTTTTTGTTGTCCTGTGTAGAATGGATGACATTTTGAACAAATTTCCACGTGGATTGATTCCTTTGTAGAACCTGTCACAAATGTGTTCCCACAGTTACATGTTACTGTTGCCTGATGGTATGTTGGATGGATTCCTTCTCTCATTTTATTCACCTCTTCATCTATTTTTCGCGATTCCAACCGCGATTAGGCTCGTTTTTCTAAACAGCTTTTACATAATATCACAATTAGTTTTATATTGCAAGTTTTTTCTATAAGAATTTATTCTTTTTCACCATTTCAACAAATTCTGTATTGTTTGAGGTGCGAGCAAACATATTTAAAATATTGTCCACTGCCTCTTCCGGCTTCAATCCATTGAGTGCTTTTCTCAAAATATAAACAGCCTCCTGCTCGGATTGTGTGAGAAGTAAATCTTCTCTTCTCGTTCCGGACTTTGGAATATCGATGGCCGGGAATACACGTTTCTCCTGTAACTTTCTGTCAAGCACAAGTTCCATGTTACCGGTTCCCTTAAATTCTTCATATACAACATCATCCATCTTGCTTCCTGTATCTACAAGTGCTGTTGCAAGAATCGTAAGGCTTCCGCCCTCTCTGATATTACGCGCTGCACCGAAGAAACGCTTTGGCATATGAAGCGCTGCAGGGTCAAGACCACCGGAAAGTGTACGTCCGCTTGGTGGTACAATGAGGTTGTACGCTCTTGCAAGTCTTGTAATACTGTCGAGAAGAATCACAACATCCTTGTTGTGCTCAACCAGACGCTTTGCACGTTCAATTACCATCTCTGACACACGTTTGTGGTGTTCCGGCAATTCATCAAATGTAGAATAAATAACCTCTACATTGGTTCCCATAATAGATTCTTTAATATCTGTTACTTCTTCCGGACGCTCATCAATCAAAAGAATCAGGATATGCATGTCCGGATTATTCTTAAGAAGTGCCTGCGCAACCTGTTTTAAAAGCGTTGTCTTACCTGCTTTCGGTGGCGATACAATCATACCACGCTGTCCCTTTCCGATTGGAGATAAAAGGTCCACAATACGCATGGCAACACTGCTCTTACCACTTTCCAAATGCAGTCTCTCATCCGGGAAAATCGGCGTCAAATCTTCAAAATTCTTTCTCTTCATTGCCTCTTCTGTTGTGTAACCGTTAATCTTTGTCACATACAAAAGAGCACTGAACTTCTCCTGCTGCGTCTTGATTCTGGTATTACCGGTCAAGATATCTCCGGTCTTAAGTCCGAATCTGCGAATCTGTGACGGCGATACATAGATATCATTTTCTCCCGGCAGATAATTATCGCTTCGGATGAATCCATATCCATTCTCCATTACCTCTAAAATACCTTCTACCGTTTCGCCGCTGTCTAACTGTTCAATATCCAGTTCAGCCTTCTCCGTTTTGAGTTTGTCCTTCTCGTCCTGTTCCAACATTGCTTCTATCAGCTCTGCTTTTTTCAAAGTGCTGATACCTGACATTTCTCTTGCTTTCGCCAAATCACGCAAAGTCGCCAATGGCAAAGACTCATACTTTTCTCTCATAAAATCTATCCTTTCTTTATCCAAATTGTCATCTTTGGGAAAATCGTCTGAATCGACAAATCGAAGTCTACTCAAGTATTATACAACAACCTATTAAAAAAAGAAAGTATTTTTTTCTCGTAATTGATTTGCACGTCCAAGAATGCTATGATAGTAACTGAGGGAAGTGACGCAAATGAAACAATGGGGCGACAAACGCTACTATTCTTTGGATTATTATATTAAGGAAACTTTTGGCGAAAAACTATATAAGTTATCTTTGGACGGCGGCATGACCTGCCCGAACAGAGATGGTAAAATAGATAGTCGCGGTTGCATTTTCTGCAGTGCAGGAGGGTCCGGCGACTTTGCCGGGGACCGAAGGCTTTCGATTCAGGAGCAGATTTCTCAGGCAAAACAGCTTGTAAGCCGCAAGCATACTGGTTCCTCTTATATTGCCTACTTTCAGGCATATACGAACACTTATGCTCCTTTGAGCTACTTAGAAAAGATATTTGCAGAGGCCATCAACGAACCTGACATTCGAATACTATCGATTGCAACAAGACCGGACTGCCTGTCACCGGAGATATTGGAATTACTCTCCAGACTGAACAAAATCAAGCCGGTTTGGGTAGAACTCGGACTGCAGACCATTCACAAAAGAAGTGCAGATTTCATTCGTCGCGGATATGACCTTGACGTTTTTGAAAAAGCAGTTTATGATTTAAAAAATATCGGAATTACTGTCATTACGCATGTCATCTTGTGCCTGCCTAATGAGAATACGGAAGAGATGCTTAAAACCATTTCCTATTTAAATGAATTGCCTATCGACGGCATCAAATTGCAGCTTCTTCACATTCTTAAAGGCACTGATTTGGCAAACGTATATGAGTCAGAACCATTTTATCTGCCGGATTTAGAGGATTATATGAAACTACTCGGTGTAATCATTTCTCATCTCCGTGAAGATATCGTAATTCACCGCCTAACCGGCGACGGTCCGAAATCGCTATTAATTGCACCGCTTTGGACAGGAAACAAACGAATGGTGTTAAACCACATACAAAAATATTTGAAAGATGCTGATATATGGCAAGGGAAGGAGATTTCATGTCAGAATCATTTACACTCTACAAATTAATCGTACTATATATGCTTGATAAAGTGGATTTTCCACTGACAAACGGACAGATATCGGAGTTCATCTTAGACAAAGGCTACACCACCTACTTCACCTTACAGCAGGCGATTTCAGAGATGGTGGAAGCAGGATTTCTTCGCGAGGAAACGACTCATAACCGCACGCTCTATCACTTGACACAGGATGGCGCTGATACGATTCATTTCTTCAAAAATAATATCTCGTCTGCCATCCAGCAGGATATCGATATGTTCTTCGCTGAAAAGAGCTATGATTTGAAGAACGAAGTATCAATTAAGGCTGACTATTATCAGACCAAGAATCTAGAGTTTGCCGTGCGCTGTCAGATATTGGAGAGCGGTTCTCCGTTAATTGATATGACTTTGACTGTTCCGACGGAAGAAGAGGCAACGTCTGTTGCAAATAATTGGAACAAAAAGAATCAGGAAGTCTATGCACAAATCATTGCAAGCCTATTATAATGACGCTCTACAGCAAATAGGCTCTTCGACAAATCTTACAACACGCTGAAAACGGGTATCACTCCACAAAAGTGATACCCGTTGTTTTATATTTCTCTATTTCTCAATCTTTCCAAGCGTTCTTTAATACCCTTCTCATATCCGATATCGGTCGGTTCATAGAATTTCGCATCGCGAATCTCATCCGGCAGATACTGCTGCTTCACGTAATGCTCCGGATAATCATGCGCATACTTGTAACCAACTCCATGTCCTAGCTTAGCAGAACCCTTATAGTGCGCATCCTGCAAATGTGCTGGAACCGTTGTCTTTTGATTCTTCACACTGTCCATCGCAGCCGCAATCGAAAGATACGATGCATTGCTCTTCGGTGCACTCGCGATATAGGTTGCCGCCTGTGCCAGAATAATCTGTGCCTCCGGCATTCCGATTCGCTCTATTGCCTGACTTGCTGACACTGCAACGGTAAGTGCATTCGGATCTGCATTTCCGACATCCTCCGATGCACAGATCATCATTCTCCGTGCAATAAACTTAATATCCTCTCCCGCATACAGCATTTTTGCAAGATAATATACTGCTGCATCAGGGTCAGAACCTCGCATACTCTTAATAAATGCCGATATCGTATCGTAATGATTATCGCCTGTCTTGTCATAACGCACTACACGTTTCTGGATACACTCCTGTGCCACATCAATCGTGATGTGAATCTTGCCGTCCTCACTTCGCTCCGTAGTCAGAATACCAAGCTCAATCGCGTTGAGGGCATTTCTTGCATCCCCTCCGGAAATATCTGCAAGGAAGTCCAAAGCCTCGTCCGTAATGTCTGCACGATAGCTTCCCATCCCTTTTTCCATGTCGTACACAGCACGTCTAAGTAACGTCTTAATATCTTCCTTATCTAACGACTTTAATTCAAATACGCTGGAACGGGAAATGAGCGCTCCGTTCACTTCAAAATACGGATTTTCCGTTGTCGCGCCGATTAAAATGAGTGTCCCATCTTCAACAAACGGCAACAGGTAATCCTGCTGTCCTTTGTTAAAACGATGAATCTCATCTACGAAAAGAATTGTCTTCTTCCCGTACATCCCCATGTTATTCTTGGCCTGCTGCACAACCTCTTCCATGTCCTTCTTTCCGGCAATCGTCGCATTGATCTGCTTAAATTCCGCACTCGTTGTATTGGCAATCACCTTCGCAAGCGTCGTCTTACCGGTGCCCGGAGGACCATAGAAAATAAGGGAACCTAACTTATCTGCCTTAATTGCACGATAAAGCAACTTATCTTTTCCAATGATATGCTGCTGTCCCACAACCTCCTCCAAGCGAGTCGGACGAAGTCTGGATGCAAGCGGCGATTCCTTATCACTTTTCTGTTCTCTTACATAGTCAAATAAATCCATCTTCTGTACTCCTATTCCACTCCCGCAATATCACGGATCACTTGTCCGGCGATCAAAAGTCCTGCCACCGGCGGTACAAATGAAATGCTGCCCGGAAGTGCACGTCTTTTACCCTTGTCTTCACCGGTCTCTTTATCTGTAATATCCACCGGCTTTTCTTTCGAATATAACACCTTCAAATGATGAATGCCTCTGGCTTTCAATTCTCTGCGCATCACCTTGCAAAGCGGACACACGGAAGTCTTCACAATGTCCGTAATCTCAAACAGTTCCGGATGGAGCTTATTTCCTGTTCCCATGCAACTGATAATTGGTATGTCATGCTCTTTTGCATATTCAACCAACGCTAATTTCGCAGTCACTGTATCGATTGCATCCACGATATAATCTACTTTTCTGTCAAAGATTTCCGAAAGGTTTTCCGGTAAAACAAAGGTCTCGTGTGTATACACCTTTGCCTCAGAATTGATATCCTCAATCCGCGTTTTCATGAGCTTCGTCTTATACTCGCCCACCGTACTTAAGTACGCAATCGACTGGCGGTTGATGTTTGTCAGACTTACCTTATCATTATCCACCAAAATGAGTGTCCCGACGCCGCTTCTTGCAAGTGCTTCAATGCAGTGCGAACCAACACCCCCAACACCAAGTACCATAACCGTTGCGTTTCGCAGCCTCTCTAATCCTTCTTCTTCTATTAAAAGTTCCGTTCTGGAAAATTCGTGTACCATGTAAATTCCTCTTTCTTAGAATCTCATACACTAGAATGATAACATTTTCCGCCCGTTTCGTCACTACTTTTTTATTGCATATCTATTTTAATAATGTTAGAATAATCAGGTATGCGAAAAGGAGGAAGATTATGTCAGAACAAGTCAGACAAGAGAATAAAATGGGCGTTATGCCTATTCCAAAATTATTGATTACCATGTCCTTGCCAATGATAGCATCTATGTTGGTACAGGCCTTATATAATATTGTAGACAGCATGTTTGTTGCACAGTTAAATGAAAATGCACTTACGGCTGTTTCCCTTGCATTCCCAATACAGAATTTGATGATTGCGGTGGCTGCAGGTACCGGCGTCGGTATCAATGCACTTCTCTCAAGAAGTCTAGGTGAGAAACAATTCGATACCGCGAATACGATTGCGCGAAACGGTATTCTTCTCGGAGTTTTAAGCAGTCTTGTATTTGCAATTGCCGGCATCTTCGGTTCTCGTCTCTTTTTTGAGATTCAGACAGAAGACGCACAGATTATCGAATACGGAACACAGTACATGTCCGTGATTACGATAGCATCCATCGGTATCTTTTTACAAATAACCTTTGAACGACTGATGCAGTCAACCGGAAAAACCATTTTCAACATGATTACACAGGGGTTAGGGGCCATCATCAACATCATCCTAGACCCCATCCTCATCTTCGGTTGGTTCGGACTTCCGGCAATGGGTGTAACCGGCGCTGCTGTTGCGACAGTCATCGGACAGATAATTGCCGCATCACTCGGTATCTTCTTTAACTGGAAATATAACAAAGAAATCCATGTGAGTTTCAAAGGTTTCAAACCTTGTAGGAAAACCATTGGAAACATTTATAAAATCGGCGTTCCATCGATTATCATGCAGTCGATTGGTTCACTTACAACCTTCGGTATGAACAACATCTTACTGATGTTCTCATCCACAGCCGCAACCGTATTCGGCGTATACTTTAAGTTACAAAGTTTCATCTTTATGCCGGTATTCGGTCTCACAAACGGTATGATTCCGATTGTTGCTTACAACTACGGAGCCCGCAATAAAAAACGTATCTATCAGACGTTTAAACTCAGCGTAGTTATGGCTGTCAGCATTATGGCTGTCGGTGTTGTCATCTTCCAGACAATCCCTGCAACATTACTCGGCCTGTTTGAAGCCTCAGACCATATGCTTGCCATCGGTGTTCCGGCACTACGTGCCATCAGTCTGAGTTTCGTATTTGCAGGATTCTGCATTATTTGCAGTGCCACCTTTCAGGCACTTGGAAATGGCGTCTACAGTATGCTGATGTCATTCGCAAGACAGATTATCGTAATTCTGCCGGTTGCTTTTATCTTCGCAAAACTTATCGGACTAGATGCCGTATGGTACTCTTATCCGATTGCAGAGATTGTTGCAGTAGTAATGAGTATATTTATGCTGAAACGAATTATAGATAAAAAAGTAAAACATTTGGAAGATTAAAAGAACAGCTCCACTCTCAGGCATACACCTGAAAGTGGGGCTATTTATTTTATCCCCATAATGTGGATAACTTTCCTTTTTTGTTGATAAGTGTGAACTCCCTTGTAAAGCACTTCTGAATCTGCTAGTATGTAACTACATTGAAATTCGGACATGTTTATTCAAACAATAATTGTCCATTTGCGTTTCAAAAACGCATCTGAATTTCAAGGCGAATCAGCCAATGATTTCAATTTTGATGAAAATTTGATAAGGAGTGTGATGTCTATGATTGTATATGTTGTCAATGCATTTTCATAAAAATTTAGTTTGATTTTTATGCCTCAAAAGAATATAATACAAGAAAACAACCTAATAAAAAGCAAGAACATATGAAAGAGGGAGGCTGATTGTATGACTATATTAGCAAAACCTAGCAACAAAGTACCTGTCATTCGAGTAAATGATAGAGAGAAATTTGTGGAAGCATTCAACAATAGTATGCCTTCAAAAGAACTTCTCGAATCTTGCGAGAAAGCGGGCGAGTTGTTTGGACAAAAAAAATAATGTACACAAATTTGTCAATACATTCAATCCCGATATCTCTGTTATGAACATAGATTGTCGGGATTATTTATTTGATTTTGATGCCGGAATTGGCAATGAAATTTTTAATGATTTTTTAAAGAGAGAGGCAAATGAATATCGAACTAACGGCAATGGTGTGACATATATCATTTGGAACAATACATATGACAATGAGGCAAAAGAAGCTAAAGATATTGTTGCATATTTTACACTATCTGCAAATGCTATTCCATACATAGACCGCATAAAGCTTGATGAAGATGAAACAACAACATGTGGTATGAAGTATGATGAGCAAACCTGGGGCATTCCTGTATTAGAAATAAAAATGTTTGCAGTAAACAATAAATACCAAGACGTGTTTTATATGCATAGAGGCCAAGCATTACCTATTGCAGCATGGTGCTTGTTGGCAATTATCAACTATGCTAAGTTAATGCTTGACACTGTGTTAGGATTCAAGGCATTATTTTTGCATTCTATTTTGGAGGCAGAACAATTTTATCTAAAAAATGGCTTTCAAGACGTGACGTATAACATGCTGCCTTTTACCTCAATTGATTCAGATATGAGACCAATGTGGTTGCCACTAAAAAATATTCATATGAATTACGAGAAATAAAGTTTCCAAAGATATAACTACATCGAATTCACAGTTCCAGATGCATATGATTTCGTCAAATTCCCAAAAGTATCAAAACGTAAGAAACAATTCAAAGAAAATGAAGGAGGCAATGAAGAAATGTGTGATTTAGTGGAAAATTATGCAAAAGAAAGAGCTGAAGAAGCTACAAAAGAGGCTACGGAAAAGGCTGCTAAAGAAGCTGCCGATAGTGCCAGAAAACTTTTTGAAAATGGAGTAAGTTATGAAATTGTCAGAGCCTCCATCCGTACGATAAGTGATGAGGATTTACAAAAAATCTATGAGCAGGTGACTGGCAACAGTAACTAACATTACAACAGGGGGAAATCGGTTTATACCGATTTCCCCAATTCTTCTTAATAAATTACTTCCTCTTCTTTACGCTATACCCAAATGTCCCTATCTGCTGTCCCAGACTCCGATACTCCCCATGTGAGTACGCCATAAGCCCCGTTTCATTCAGGCAGAACTTTCCTGTCTCGTTTATATATTCATCACTGACCTGCACGGATACAACCTCAGCCATGAACATGGCATGACTTCCGAGTTCTTTCACCTCCGTCACCTTACATTCGATATTCACCGGACATTCTTCAATAATCGGTGCATATGCAAGTTCATTCGATTTTCCACGAGTCAGCCCCGTCTCTTTCCATTTATCCACATCGCGTCCCGAGCGAACACCGCAATAATCGGTTGCTGTCGTAAGTGCCTCTGTCGTCAGATTCACGACGAATTCACCTGATTCTTTTATCATGTTGTAAGAATATCGCTCCGGTCTGACAGAGATGTACAGCATGGCCGGATTCGTACAGATAGTTCCGGTCCATGCAATTGTAATGATATTCGTGTTGCCTTCTTTGTCACCGCAGCTCACCATCACCGCCGGAAGCGGATAGACCATGTTGCCCGGTTTCCAAGTTTGCTTTGCCATAAGTTCTCTCTCCTATTGTTGTAAATGAATGACAAACGTTGGAATTAGTTGTTTCTTACGCGACACAACGCCTTCCAAGTGAATGTCCTCTGTATCAGCCGGCAAATCAAATGCTTCGATTACCTGCTCTTTTGCACGTTTGCCATAACATAGTAATTCCGTAGATTCTTCCACGATATTCGTAAGCATGAAATACACCATATCCAGTCTGTGTGTATTTGCGGCCTTCTCCAGATATGGAAGTAGTCTCTCTTTGATTTCACTCAGCTCTTCTGCATTCATGGAGTTAATCTGTCCTACGCCGAACTTCACATCGCCAACTGTAAAATGTTTGAAGTCCTGGAAGCAGATTTCTTTTGCACTCTTGCCTCTCAGGTTACTTCCTGCCTGGAACATATTGTCCGCCAATTCTTCCATATCGATTTCTGCAATTCTTGCCAACTCCTCTCCTGCTTCACGGTCTATCCATGTGCAGGTTGGAGAGCGGAACAAAAGTGTATCCGAGATAATCGCAGAGCAAAGGAGTGATGCCATTATCTTATCCGGAACAATTCCATTTTCCTTATACATATTGTAAACGATAGTTGCAGTACATCCTACCGGTTGATTTCGGAAATACACCGGCCCTACCGTCTCCAGACTTCCCAGTCTATGATGATCAATAATCTCCAGAATCTCTGCCTCATCAATTCCATCCACCGCTTGCGTTTTTTCGTTATGGTCAACCAAGATGACACGTCTCTTGTCCGCATCCATCAAACGACGGCTGGAAATGAATCCGTAAAATTTCCCTTCCTTATCTACCACAGGGAAATCTCGCGTACGTTTCTTAGTCATAATATCTTTGATATTTTCCACATAATCTGTAGTATTGAAAATGGTAAGCCCATCTTTATCCATAAAATACTTCACTGGAATACTCTGGTTAATCAGTCTCGATACCGTAAATGTGTCGTGAGGCGTCGTAATTACAACGATATCACGCTCTTTAGCCAACTTCGTAATTGTCTTGGAAACCTGCGCACCCTGACATATCACTAGGCAGCTCGCATCCATCTCAATTGCGCAAAGTTGTGATTCGTAACGATTTCCCAAAATAACCAAATCATCTTTTTCTATGTATGTCTCCATCAAATCCGGACTGGATGCAGCCACCGCAACCTTACCCTTAATAAAATAAGCATGCGGATTACCGGTCACTACTTCTCCGTCAAGCACATCCACAATATTTTGATACTGGGTTCTTGCTTTTGCCAGAATCTCATTGTCATATACATCCATATAGGACATCGCAATGTTCTGCGTACTGATGACACCTTCTAATTTGTCATCGCGTGTCACCGCAACCGTATACACATTGCGCTCTTTCATGAGCGCCCATGCCTCTTTGATAGACATGTTACTACTAATACCATTCATGCGATTGACATCGACATCCTGCACGCGGAGATGAACGTTACCCAGAAGTTTTGGAGCTTCTACTCCAAATCGTTCTAACACATATTGCGTCTCCTCATTCAACATGCCTGCACGCATCGGCACAAAGCGATACTTGTCCCCCGCAATCTGTCTTTTTAAATCTGCATAAGCGATTGCAGAACAGATAGAATCCGTATCCGGGTTCTTATGTCCTACCACATATACTTTCTTGGTCTTTATATTTTCCATATAGACACCTCTTTTCTCTTTCTTAGGTTACCATTTTTCTGAAGTTTTTACAAATATTTTCACATATTTATATGTGCAAATGAAAAAAATATGTTATACTATGTGCATCTTATGAAAAAATGCGAGGTATATCATAATGAGCGAAGAATTATTACAGACAGAAACTATGGCAGACCTTGAGGAGCATTTTGACGATGCAAACCCATGGAACATCATTGCAGACTATCTGGAAAAGAAAACCGTACTTCCGGTTAAAATAGAAGGAATCGTAAACGGCGGTGCTATCGCCATCGTGGAAGGAATCCGCGGATTCATCCCTGCTTCTCAATTAGCGTTATCATACGTTGAGAATCTAGAAGAATACTTGTTGAAAGATATTGAAGTTCAGGTAATTGAAGCAAATCAATCTGAGAATCGTCTGATTCTTTCTGCACGTAATCTTTTAAAAGAGCAGGCAAGAAAAGAAAAAGAAGCACTTGTTAACAGCGTTGTAATCGGTTCTGTTATGACAGGAACCGTTGAGACAATTCAAAACTATGGTGCATTTGTTCGCCTGGAAAACGGTCTTTCAGGCCTTGTACATGTTTCTCAGGTTTCTGACAAACGTATCAAAACTCCTGCTGACGTATTAGAAGTTGGTCAGGAAGTAAAGGTCAAGGTAATCGGAATCAAAGAAGGAAAAATCAGTCTCAGTATCAAAGTTCTTATTGAAAAAGAGAAGAAAGAGGAAGAAGAAGCTGTAAAGGTTGAGATTCCAAAGGCTGAAAATATCGGCACAAGTCTTGGAGATTTGTTTAAGAACATCAAATTATAATATGTAAAACTACAAAAGTTCCAGAATCACATACGTGATTGTGGAACTTTTTTGCTCTATTCATCAAATCCAACCAACAAATAAAATCCTCTTTCGTTTTCGCGAATTTCTTTGATAATCCCGGTAGATGATTTAATTCTCTGATTACTTCGATATATTCCTGACATTGCCACAGAAGGCTCCACCAAATAACTATAGAGACTTCCATTTACACGCTCTGTGACATTGACAGTCTGTCCCTCTTCTACCAAACCCTTGCGCTCCATTTTAAACAATTCTTCTCGCATCACATTTCACTTCTTTCTTCTAATGTAATAAGAAGATTATACACCTGAATGTTAATAAATGAAAGTTTTTCTATCAAAAACACTTGTCATAATTTTTTGTAGTGCTATAATAGACAAGGTTATTGATTTTGAACGACAGGGGGATTATTATGAAGGACTTAAAACCGAGATTTCGTTTACATATTGGAATGCGCAATATAAAGACTGCTCTTTCCGCAACACTTTGTGCACTGATTTATTTTCTGTTCTTACCAAACCGTAACCCAACCTTTGCATGTATCGGTGCAATCTTTGGAATGGGAAGCGACACAGAGGATTCTAAATTAAATGGTGGTAACCGTCTGTTTGGAACTATCATCGGCGGTGTGCTCGGTATGTTGCTTTACCGCATTTACATTATCTTTTATCCGGATGGATTATTTCATTATCCTCTGCTGATATTCCTTTTTATCGGATCCATTCTCTTGGTTATGACGAGTTTGTTTTTCCGTTGGCCAGGTGCAATTCAACCGGGCGGAGTTGTACTTTGTATCATCTTCTTTAACATCTCGGTTGATACTTATGTACAATATTCCCTGGACCGTATCTTCGATACTGCATTTGGTGTAATGTTGTCACTTGTAATTAATATGTTCTTCCCGAGGGAAACTATTGTGAGCGCACTCAATAAAATAGGCGTTCGCAAGGATGTTGTGGATAATAGCGAAGTGATTGAGGAATTAGACGAAATTGAAGAATAATAATAAGGACAACCAACTTTGAATATTGGTTGTCCTTTTTGTTTATACAAATGGTATCTCTACTTCCGGAATCATGACTCCCGGCAATTCATCTGCTGTTGCAATTCCTTTCTGAAGTGCTTCTGCTTTCACTGCAGAATAGAATTCTGCGTACGTTGCATGCATATAAGGGTTGACATAGAAGATATTTAGAATTCCACCTGTAAATGCACCGAGAATATTCCATCCCAAGAATGACAGGCCAAGCACGAATGCTTCCCACTTATGTCCTCTCATCATCTTACGACTAATCTGGAACACGCGTTTCGTATCCAAGTTGCTGTTCTCTGCAACAATATACGGAACCATCATATAGGAATAAGTCTTAATAATACCCGGTATCCAGAATAATAATGACCAGAGGAATATATACAAACCTTTGCGGAACATAATAGAAACGGTACTCGTGTATCTTCCACCCTGAAATCCGTAAAACACCTGTCCTACATTTGTCTTATGCTCTCTATTCTCGATGAAATAACGATTGCAACCAACCTGTGCTACATTACTCACGAAAATCAGCATGAAAATTCCTACTACCAAGCCTATTATGATTCCCAAACCTACCGCAAAAATGATTCCCGGCGGTATCTGCGCAATCAACTCCTGCACAGACATTTGCCCATTGAGGATATCTTCTACCTCTTGTGTACTTGTATTACTGCTGCTGACGCCAAGTCCGCCGCCCATCAAAAACATTGCAATTGCACTGACAGCAACACACAACCAATAGTTTCTTTTAAATGCTACTTTCGCATTTTCTTTTAATAATTGTCTTGTCCACATAATCTTTCAGTACCTCCCCGGCTCAATCATAAGCCAATTTAAAACTACTCCTTACCGTCAAAGCAATATGTACATACCTTACATGGTTCAATTCCGATGGACTCAAGCAAATCATCCAAACGGAAATATCGGAGCGTCGTGAAATTCTGTTGTTTTCGAATCTCCTCTACCATCGCATTGTAGCGTTCGCTATTCGGGTCTGTATATTCGTGCAGAACATTCTCTGCATTCTCGCCTTCTAGTTTTTGAATCATCTGACGTGTAATCAAATCCAACTCCGATTTGGAACGTGAGAAATTCAAATATTTACAACCATATACAAGCGGCGGACAGGCAGGTCTTACGTGTACCTCCTTTGCCCCACTGTTGTACAAGAATTCGGTTGTCTCACGAAGCTGTGTTCCTCGAACAATAGAATCATCAATGAGTAACAGTTTTTTATTTTCAATCAAACTTGGCACAGGAATCAATTTTCTCTTTGCAACCAAGTTTCTCTGTGCCTGATCTGTCGGCATAAAAGAACGTGCCCATGTCGGTGTGTACTTGATAAAAGGTCTTGCATACTGAATACCCGACTCGTTTGCATATCCGATGGCATGTGCAATTCCCGAATCCGGAACACCGGCAATCAAGTTCGGCTCAACATGTCCTTCATCACGTTTTGCCATAATGCTACCGCATTTATAGCGCATCTCCTCAACATTTACACCCTCATAAGAAGAGGTCGGATAACCATAATATACCCACAGGAAGGAACATACCTTCATGTCCTTCTTTGGCTCTGAAACTGTCTCCACTCCCTCAGGTGTCATAAACACAATCTCACTTGCACCTAATTCTTTATAATTCTCATATCCAAGACTATAAAATGCAAAATTCTCAAAAGAAGCACAGTAACCATCTTTGCCCTTCCCGATAATGACCGGGGTTCTTCCGTAACGGTCACGTGCCGCATAGATACCGTCTTTTGTCAAAAGTAACATTGACATGGACCCTTCGATAATACCCTGCACATATCGAATACCTTCTACAATAGAATTCTTTTTACATATCAAAGATGCTACCAATTCTGTTGCATTTATCTGTCCTGTGGTCATCTCCTGGAAATGTGCATGCCCACCTGCATAAATTACTTTCAGCAAGGAATTCATATTGTTAATCTTACCGACAGTCACAATTGCGAAGCTTCCCAAATGGGATTGAATAATAAGTGGTTGTGGCTCATAATCGGAAATACATCCGATTCCGAGATTTCCCTTCATCTCTGCCGCATCCCGTTCGAATTTTGTACGGAACGGAGAGTTCTCAATATTATGAATAGCACGGTCAAATCCATCCTTGCCGTACACTGCCATTCCGCCACGTCTTGTTCCTAAATGTGAATGATAATCCACGCCGTAAAATAAGTCTAAAACACAATCTTTTCTTGAAGCAACACCAAAAAATCCGCCCATGTATTTTCTCCTTCTCTATGTACAAACCAATTTTTCTAATACACAATACCAAACTAAGTGTAACACAAAAATAGTTCGAGTGCAAAAGAAACTTCTAAACAACACACACAAGCCCGACTAATAATGCTTGTAACCACGAAAAAAGTTTTATATAATATACATATATTGGAAGTTATCTAAGGAAGTTGGTGAAAACATGAAACTCATACAGAATGACAATTATAAAGTGGCATTGGAGATTACCGGATGCAATGGGATGGAATTTCCTTTCTACTCATCCAAAATATTGGAATGTAATAACTTAGAATTATTACATGCGATTCTGACTTGCGGTATGCCTTCTCAGTTCTTATCTGCATGGCATCACGAAAAGCGTACACAAGAATTTATTTCAAAGATTTCCATGTTTGAAACCAATCTTTCTGTATATGACGATGGTTATCTCATCAAATCTCCGGAAACGGAATTTTTAGATGCCAGTGAAAAAAGTGTTAACGCCTACTATCTCGGCCTCATTTTCACCAAACTATTCAGCATGAAAGAATTCGAGGTTGATTACTTCCTACACACCACGATATTCGAACAAGTCTACGGCACAGACTCTTTTACTTGTAACGGACGCAAGAAACCCTCCTTCGTCGGATATACCAAATTCTCTGACGAGTGGAGTATATGGGAATCAACCGGCAAACGCGACCATGCACCAAAAGCTTTGGATGATGCTTTTAACCAGGTACTGGCCATCCGCTCTGTCAATGACCAGGCGCCAAGCTACGCAATGGCATGTATGACATACTTTGATACAAAACACGGAGAATTGCAGGGCATCTTAAGAAATGCTTCTGCGGGAAAGAAAGCAAATATAAGTTTTAACAAAGAGCAATTCCTGACACTGTACTACCGACATATCTGTGAGATTTTTGATGAATCCCTGCGTCGCAAACCATTTGACAGCGTGATTGATTACATAGACGGTTACCTGGAAATTGAATTGGAATTGTTCGGTCTGAATATTGACGGAACAGATAAAGATGAGTATCTCCGCAGACGCCGCATCAAACTCGGCGTTCCAAAAGACATTTTGGGATTTTTCCAGTATAACAAAGGGCACTTCGCAGATAGCAATACGCTTACATCAATCGTTGACTCGATGAGTTTGAACGCGATGGACTTTAATGATAAAAGCTTCTTTATGGGAAGAGATGGAATATATTTCCGCATTATTTAAATTTACTTTTTATGGTACGCATGTTATAATCTTGCAGGTACGAACGATTTGCTGCAGGAGGTGTTATAAATGGCAAAAACAAGTATGTTTGTAGAATACCAGGGGAAACAAGTAGAAGACAAAGCAATCATTGCTGCTGTTAAGAAAGCTTGGACAGAGGCCGGAAATAAAGTCGGCGATATGAAAACCGTGGAATTGTACATAAAACCGGAAGAAGCTTCTGTTTACTACGTAATCAACGAAACAGAAACAGGAAATGTAGAATTTTAATTTCGATTGAACATAAGATAAAAGGACGCGCCGAGGCACGTCCTTAAATTATTTGTTACAATTTATGATAGATTCCCTTTCTGTTTTCGAACGTGCATACATACCCAAACACCTCTTTTGCAATCTCAAGGGCCTGAGATATATACTGTCCCACTCTTGTGCCATCGTGTGCATCCGAACCTATGGTAATGATTTCACCGCCCAACTCTTTGAATCTCTTGATGAACTCTATGGAAGGAAGGAAATCCCCCACTCTGTCAACACCGCTTGTGTTTATCTCCATACCGATTCCCTTTTGGGCAATCGTCTTCATAATTTCATCGCAAATATCAGAATAATCTTTGTAGTACAGTGACTTTTGAGTAGGGTTGTGTGACGATTTACACACATAGTTCAGATGACCCAGAACATCAAAGTTGTGATGTTTTTTTACACATTCAAGCGTCTGTAAAAGATATTTTTCGAATGCGGTGTCCATCCCGTTATGTGTCCAAAACTCCTCAAAATAGGGATCATATCCACCGGCGTAATGCACCGAACCAAGCACGAAATCAAAGTCATAAGAAGCAAGTAATTCATCAAGTTCCTTCTGATTCCACTGGGTAAGACCAAATTCAACTCCTCGGCGAATGTTAACTTTATCAGACTCTAGTGAATCATAAGTATCACGATATTGTTGAATTGTAAATATATCTCGTTTATCAACAAAAACATCATTAAAATCATAGTGGTCTGTAAAACAGATTTCTTTCAATCCCAACCTTTCTGCAGCAGCCACGATATTACATGGCTCACAGGTTGAGTCAAATGACAACTTACTATGTAAATGATAATCAAACATTCGCATTCTCCTTCTCATAAAAACTCTAATGCATTCACTAAAGGTTCAAGACACCGCCTTGAACCCTTTGATTTTACTGTGTTTATTTGTCAAGTGTTTTCATTGTTGGGAACAACAGTACATCTCTGATTGCCAAACTATCTGAGAATAACATACACATTCTGTCGATTCCGTAACCGATACCACCTGTAGGAGGCATACCGATTTCCAATGCATTTAAGAAATCTTCATCAGTTGTGTTCGCTTCTTCATTTCCCTGAGAAAGTTGTTCTTCCTGGTCTTTGAAACGTGCTCTCTGGTCGATTGGGTCATTAAGCTCTGAGTAAGCGTTTGCCATCTCCCATCCGTTCATAAAGAACTCGAAACGTTCTACGTATTCCGGATTCTCCGGTTTCTTCTTTGTAAGTGGAGATATCTCGATTGGATGATCCATTACAAATGTAGGCTGAATCAAGTGTTCTTCAACATATTCCTCAAAGAACAGGTTCAAGATATCACCTTTCTTGTGGCGTGCTTCGAATTCCACATGTTTCTCTTTTGCAATTGCTCTTGCTTCTTCTAATGTATGAATCTCATTCCAGTCAACGCCTGCATATTTCTTAACAGCGTCAATCATGGTGATTCTCTCGAATGGTTTTCCAAGATCCATTTCTACGCCATTATAAACGATAGTTGTTGTTCCAAGCACTTCCTGTGCCACATGACGGAACATGTTCTCTGTTAAGTCCATCATACCATGGTAGTCTGTGTATGCTTGGTATAACTCCATCAATGTGAATTCCGGATTATGTCTTGTGTCAAGACCTTCATTACGGAATACACGTCCGATTTCGTAAACGCGTTCCAAACCACCTACGATTAATCTCTTTAAGTATAACTCAAGTGAGATACGAAGTTTGAAATCTTCATCCAGTGCGTTAAAGTGTGTCTCGAATGGTCTTGCTGCTGCACCACCTGCATTCGATACGAGCATTGGTGTCTCTACTTCAAGGAAACCTTGTCCGTCTAAATATCTTCTGATTGAGCTTACAATCTTAGAACGTTTGATAAATGTATCCTTTACCTCCGGATTCATGATAAGGTCAACGTATCTTTGACGGTAACGTAGGTCTGTGTTTGTAAGACCGTGATATTTTTCCGGAAGAATCTGAAGGCTCTTAGAAAGAAGTGTTACTTCCTCAGCGTGAATAGAGATTTCTCCCATCTTTGTGCGGAATACTTCACCCTTAATACCTACGATATCACCAATGTCCATTTTCTTGAATGCCTTGTACTCTTCTTCACCGACACAATCTCTTGCAACGTATGACTGAATGGTTCCTTCTAAATCCTGAACATGACAGAATGAAGCTTTACCCATCACACGTTTGGACATAATACGTCCTGCGATTGATACTTTTTTACCTTCCAACTCCTCAAAGTTGTCTTTGATGGATTGGCTGTGTGCGTCTGCATCGTATTTTGTAATCTGGAATGGATCCTGTCCATTTGCCTGCAATTCTGCTAATTTTTCACGACGCACTTTTCTTAATTGATTCAAATCCGGTTCTTGAACTTGTACATTATTTTGTTCTGCCATGTCTCTTCCTCCTCTTTTACTGTGACTAGATACTTCTGTCAATCTTTAATACTTTGTATTCCATAATTCCGACTTGTGTCTCTACGGAAACTTCTTCTCCGATGCCTTTACCGAGTAATGCCGCGCCAAGTGGAGATTCATTGGAAATCTTGCCTGCCAAGCTGTTCGCTTCTGTAGAACCTACGATTTTGTATTCTACTTCTTCTTCGAATTCTACATCATACAATACTACCGTGCAACCAACACTGATTTTTTCAAGATCCACTTCTTCTTCATCTACTACGTCCGCGTTCTTGAGGATCTTTTCAATCTCTTCGATACGAGCTTCAATGTCGCGTTGCTCATCTTTTGCAGCATCGTATTCTGCATTCTCTGACAAGTCTCCCTGTTCTCTGGCTTCTTTGATTTTCTGAGCCACTTCCTTACGTTTTACTACCTTCAGGTTCTCAAGCTCGTTCTCCAATGCTTTGAGTCCTGTGTAAGTAAGAATGGTTTTCTTTGCTGTCATTTTCGTACTTCCTTTCTGACATTTTTTCTTAAATATATTTCTCTCGATTCCTCGATAAATCAATCTATTCTCACAATTTCAACATTATACATGAATCAGGAAATAATGTCAACAAATTTTCAAGCTTCATGGCTAAACTAAAAGTCGGTTCTCCAGCAACTCCTCCAACTCTGCATATGATTCCACAGCATTTATCTCTCCGCGTAGCTTCGCTGAATTCTTAAGCCCCGTCGTATACCATGACACATGCTTTCGCATTTCGCGAATGCCAAGGTATTCGCCTTTATACTGTATCTGAAGTCTCGCGTGACGAAGCATCATGTCTTTCAGTTCTTCGTTGCTCGGCCTCTGTGGCATTACTCCGGTCTTCTCATACTCCACAAGTTCCGAGAATATCCAAGGATTCCCTTGTGCACCTCGTCCTATCATCACGCCGTCGCATCCGGTTTCGCACATCATTGCAAGTGCACTTTCACCTGACACAACATCGCCATTGCCGATTACCGGTATGGAAACTGCTTCTTTTACCTGGCGAATAATATCCCAATCTGCTTTTCCGGAATAGTATTGTTCTCTCGTTCTTCCATGCACTGCGACTGCTGCCGCACCTGCATCTTCGATAATCTTTGCAATTTCCACTGCATTTATACTCTCTTCGTTAAATCCTTTTCGAATTTTTACCGTAACAGGCTTTTGAATCGCCTTCACTGTCTTACTTACAATCTCGTGTACAAGTTTTGGCTGATTCATAAGCGCCGAGCCTTCACCGTTTCGCACAATCTTCGGAACCGGACATCCCATGTTGATATCCAGCATCGCAAACGGAAGTTCTTCTATTCGCTTTGCAATCTCACTGATTACCTCCGGATCCGAACCAAAAAGTTGGAGTGACACCGGTTCTTCCTCCGGGTGTATCTCTAAAAGAGCTTTTGTATTTTTATTATTGTATTGTATCGCTTTTGCACTTATCATCTCCATACAGAGAAGCCCTGCGCCCTGCTCTTTGCAGAGCAAGCGAAATGGCAGGTCTGTTACGCCTGCCATAGGTGCTAAGATGTATGGATTTGCAAGTTCAACATTTCCTATCTTCAACTTCTTCATTCTATTTTTCTGCCTCTTTGTACTTTTCGTAAATCATGCGAAGACCTTCCAGTGTTAACATCGGGTCATAGATATCAATCACATCTGTCTCCGGTACGATAATATTTCCAAGACCACCGGTTGCCACTACTTTTGCATCCGTATAACCTGCTGCCTTTAATTTGTTTACAATATACTCTGTCTGTCCGATGTAACCGAAGACCAGACCGCCCTGCATACTGGACACCGTCTCTTTTGCAACAACTGACTCCGGCTTGCGTATCTCAATCTCAGGAAGCATCGCAGCTCCGCCCCAGAGTGCTCTCGCAGAGGTTCTGATACCCGGCGAAATAACACCGCCTTCAAACACACCGTCTGCAGTTACGATGTCATATGTCGTCGCTGTACCGAAATCCACAACTATCACAGGTCCGCCGTATTTTTCATATGCCGCCACAGCATCCACAATTCGGTCTGGACCGATTTCCTTCGGATGCTCCGTGTTAATCTTAAGCCCCATGTCCAACGTACTCGGCACAATAGGTTTTACATGGAAATACTTGATAATCGCGCTTCCCAGCGAATGCATCACGTCCGGCACAACAGAAGAAACGATGACGTCCTCAATATCCTTCACATCAAATCCTCTGTGCATTAACATGTCACAAAGTTGAATTCCGTATTCATCCGACGTTCTGGGTTGCTTTGCAGTTGCGCGAAACGTCGCCTTTAATTCCTTTCCATCAAACACACCCAATGTAATGTGTGTGTTCCCAACATCTACTACTAATAGCATTAAGCTTCCTCCCCTAAGAAAAATACCTTATAATACATCTGCAGAGCTTCTAAAAGTTCCTGCTTGGTTCTCTGGAGTTCTTTGATTTTAAGATGACTGCCGATTTCATCAAAGAAAAAGTCGTTCTCTTCGTTCGATACCTCAAAACAGAGTTCTCCATTTTCTTCAAATACAAGTGTCAGGATTCCCCCCACATCCTCTGTAAACAGAACGCACATAACCTTCAGTTCATCCTTTACGCTATCCGGAAGTGTCTCGAAATCCGGATTCAGATAATATTTTTGTTCATAAGAATTCGCGCCACACAGCACTATTTTGTCTTCGTACATACTTCCTCCTAAACGTAACCGTAGATGCCTCGCACAGATACTTCTCCCGCATAGATGCGTTTTTCTTCTCCCGCCGCCGTCCGAACCAAAAGTTCGCCGGAAGCGTTGATTCCCTGCGCATAAGCTATATATTCATTTCGAGGTTCTAATACCCGAACTTCTCTACCGACATTGACCAACATGTCGTTGTATGCTTCTCTCAGAAACGACAAATCCTGCGTCTCAAGAAATTGACAATATGCCTCATCAAAATATTCCACAATGGCTTCCACCAATGTTTCTCTGTCGGAAACGATTCCACTCTCCAGATAAAGAGATGTCGCGGTATCTTTTAGTTCCTCCGGAAACTTACTTGTGTTTACGTTAATTCCCACTCCGACCACAACGTAATCAATCTCAGTGTCTTTTAACTGCATCTCTGTTAAGATTCCGCATATCTTCTTGCCCGATAATACTAAATCGTTCGGCCATTTAATTTGCACATCTAAAAAACCAAGTTCCTTTAGGACCTTCGCAACGCTGTACGCCATAACAAGTGTAAGCATCGGCGCTCTGTCCGGCAGACAATCCGGTCTTAGAAGAATAGACATGTAGATATTCTCTCCTGCAGGAGATTCCCATCCTCGCCCTCTACGACCTTTGCCCGCGCTCTGTGCATCAGCCACGACTACCGTTCCGTGTGCAGCACCCTCGGTGGCAAGTCTTGCAATCTCTGTATTGGTTGAATCCAGTTGTTTATAGTAAATAATCTTATTATTCTCCAAGTGTAGCCACCATTACTGCCTTAATTGTATGAAGACGATTCTCTGCTTCGTCAAACACAACATCTGCATGTTTTTCAAATACATCTTCTGTTACTTCGTTACCCTTTACTGCAGGCAGACAGTGCATGAAGATGGTTCCTTCTTTTCCCGTCTTATCCATCAATGCCTGATTAATTTGATATGGGTGTAAAAGTGCAATACGTTCTAC
The DNA here is from genome assembly GCA_045630205.1 of Faecalimonas sp. Lineage (GTDB taxonomy): Bacteria > Bacillota > Clostridia > Lachnospirales > Lachnospiraceae > Faecalimonas. The sequence continues at coordinate 58,531 of JAZQSP010000009.1, forward strand.
TGTCTTATCTTCCTCTCCCATAGAGCACCATACGTCCGTATAAAGTACATCTGCTCCTTCTACAGCGTCTACGGAATCTGTGATATTAACCGATGCACCCGATTCTTTTGCATACTCTTTGCAAAGTTCTACAAGTCCTTCCTCCGGCCATAATTCCTTCGGTGCAATGATTGCAAAATTCACACCTACTTTTGCGCAACCAATCATAAGACTGTTCGCCATATTGTTTCGTCCGTCCCCAAGATAAACGAAGTTCAAACCTTCCAGATATCCGAAATGCTCCTTCATTGTCAGAAAATCTGCAAGAATCTGTGTTGGGTGATAATCGTCCGTAAGTCCATTCCAAACCGGTACACCGCTGTACTCTGCCAGTATCTCCACATGCTCATGCTTAAATCCGCGGAATTCAATTCCATCAAACATACGTCCAAGCACACGCGCCGTATCCTTTACACTCTCTTTATATCCCAGTTGAATATCATGCTCCGAAAGATATGTCGGAAATGCTCCTTCGTCATTTGCACCCACAGTAAATGCGCAACGTGTTCTGGTAGATGGTTTTTCAAAAATCAATGCGATGTTTTTGCCTTTTAAAGAATTCCCTGTAATTCCCTGCTTTTTCTTTGCCTTTAAGTCTGCCGCCAAATCAAGCAGATACAGGATCTCGTCTTTCGTAAAATCTTTGAGTGTCAAAAAATTGCGTCCCTTTAAGTTCATCGTGTAGTCCTTTCTGAGATTCATCAAGATGTGAACGAATCTCGGTAAATTTATTGTATCTTCTATTTTTTGATATTTGTCGCTTACTTCCTGCTCAAGCTCTTGAACCGTATAGATTCGATACTTTGGAATTCGCAGAAGCTTTGCACTCGCCTCAAGCATGGCAAGATAGAATTCTTCATCCGAACATTTTCGCGGCAAACGTAAGACAAATGTTATCTCTGCCTTCTCAATGTCGCTTAAGTCCTCCAGTATCTTTCTATAATACCATTCTTCTCGCGTTTGTTCAATATAATAAATTCGACCTGCAAGACCATATATCATACGTTTTGCATCGTAATACCCTATTTTTAGGTTCTGTCTGCTTCTTTTGCTCTGGAATTCAATGATGCTTCCCAACTTCACTTTTGGTGCAATCTCGTAGAGTGCTGTATCTTCGTCTGCCTTTGCCCTCGGAACCCTGCCCGGTCCATAAATACGAATCTGAATAATATCTTTGTATCCTCTCTCAAGCAAGGAATTGATTGGAAAGTTATTCACGATCCCGCCATCCACATAAGTCTGTCCATGTAGTTTCTCATTTTTGAAGCCAAAGAGGTACGCACTTGCAAGCAAAAAATCTTCTAAGAGCCCCTCCGGTATATCATGAATGCTGAGGTCCATTTCCTTCAGTTGCGACACAGAAAATGTAAGAAGACATAATTCGATTCCGCACTCACGAATCTTTTTCTCATCGATATTCTCATGAATCAGATTGCGGAGAGGAGTAATATCCACACCGCCATCTGACAACACTTTTCTGAATTCACTGACAATCTCACGCAAGCTGTTCTCTTTGTTGAAGAGACGCTCCATCCACACATCATCCACATCCATGACATCAGAAAATGTCATGTCATACCATATCTCTTCTGCTTTTTTTGCATCGCCCATACAGATAAGAGCACCATTAAGTGCTCCCACAGAGGTTCCCGCCACTGCATTGACCTTCACACCCGCCTCACAAAGTGCTTTCCATGCGCCAATCTGATATGCTCCCCTAGCGCCACCGCCATCCAACACAAGACCATATTCTTTTGTCAAATCAATGACCGGATTCATACACTCACCTCACTCTGCGATATCAAAATACACAAAGGGGTATGCTCCTTTGCACACCCCTGTATCTTTTCACACTTAATCTTCTTTTGCAACTTCCACAACAGATTTTACAAGACCTGCAATTCCCTGAAGTTCTGACGGAATAATAATCTTGGTTGCCTTTCCGTCTGCGGCACGCTCAAATGCTTCCAGACTCTTAATAGTAAGTACTGCCTCGTCTGCTCCTGCTTCCTTAAGGAAACGAATACCGTCCGCATTTGCCTGCTGCACTTTAAGGATAGCCTCTGCTTCACCTTCTGCTTCTCGGATACGTCTTTCTTTTTCTGCTTCCGCACGAAGAATTGCTGACTGTTTCTCAGCCTCAGCTTCTAGAATCACAGATTCTTTATTACCTTCTGCAACAAGAATTGTAGATTTCTTCTCACCTTCTGCACGAAGGATTGCTTCACGGCGTTCACGCTCTGCCTTCATCTGTTTTTCCATCGCATCCTGAATCGCTGCCGGTGGAATAATATTCTTCAGTTCCACACGATTTACCTTGATTCCCCATGGATCTGTTGCTACATCAAGAGAAGCTCGCATCTTCGTGTTAATTGTCTCTCTTGAAGTCAGTGTCTGGTCTAATTCCAAATCACCGATGATATTACGAAGTGTTGTCGCCGTCAAGTTCTCAATCGCCATAATCGGATTAGCAACTCCGTAGCAGAACAGCTTTGGGTCTGTAATCTGATAGAATACAACCGTGTCAATCCGCATCGTAACGTTATCCTTTGTAATAACCGGTTGCGGTGCAAAGTCTACAACCTGTTCTTTTAGGTCCACACGTCTTGCAACACGCTCGAGAATCGGAAGTTTAAAATGAATACCTACTCCCCATGTTGCCTGATAAGCGCCAAGTCTCTCAACAACGAGTGCCTGCGCCTGTTGAACCACTTTTATACAAGATACTAAAACCACTACTACAATCAATGCTAAAATAATACCGATAATTCCCATGTTATACCTCCTCTTTTTTCACAATTAATTTTACGCCTTGTATGCCCTCAATAACCACTACTTCTCCGGCCTCGATAATCATATCGGCATCGTCTGTCTTTGCGGACCATTCCATGCCATTTACCTCCGTGCGTCCGGTTCCGTGCAATGTATCGATTTTTTCCAATACCACTGCTTTTTGCCCAATTAAGCTTTCTGCATTCGTTTTCTGGCGTTCCTGATTGAAAAACTTCATGGCAATTGGTCTCGTAAGTACCAAAAGCGCGATTGAGACCAATAAGAAAACAATAATCTGCACAGGCAGACCAAATCCGATATATGCAAGAACAAATGCAACAAGTGCACCACCCGCAAACCATACCGTTGTTAATCCCATGGTAAGTATTTCAATCACTAATAAGACTACAAACATAATCAACCAAAATATTGTCTCCATGTTCCCGCCTCACTTTCATACTATGATTTATATCCCAATTGTACTACATTCATTCTTAGATTGCAACAAACAGAGAATTACAATATTGTTACAAAAAAAGAGACAGAAATAATCTGTCTCTTCAAAACTCCCCTTTTTAGCGGAAATAGTGGTCGCCGAGCTTATATCCTACGGAACCTACTCTTCCTGTATTAAAGAACAATGCATTTCCAATCGGATTCGCACCGTTCATGGCATCCTGTGCTGCTTCATAGCATGCAACAGGAGTGCGATTGCTACTTAAAATTCTGCCAAGTTTTCCATTCATAGCCGGTGTAAACTGACCTCTCTGATAGATAACACCTTCCAATGTATTTGGAAAACGACTGCTTGCAATACGATTCATAACTACTGCACCAACTGCAACCTTGCCATCATAAGGCTGATTACCTGCTTCACAGTAAATCAATGCCGCCAATAATCTTACATCAGCTTCTTTTTGCTGTGCCTTGATTTCTTCCATTGTCTGTGCATCCTTTGTACCTTCTGCACACACTGTTTTTGCTCTTTCAACAGCAGCACTTCCAAATAGAAGCGACTCTGCCTTTACATATCCGACTACTGCACCGGAAGTAATCTTGCACCACTCTGCACCTTCTTCTTCTACAGTAACGATTGTATTCTTGTACATCTTACCCGCCACGGTACCATTTACTTCTGCATAAACATCTACTGTTGTCTCTGTATTTGCCAAAGCTTTTCCGTACCATTCCTGCGTTTCTACCGCAACACTTGCCATTGCCGGAATCTGTTCCAATGCTGCCGCAAGCGGTGCTACGTTAATTTCATAGTTGATAGTTTCAATTGCCTGAGTCTCAGATTGTGGAGCAGCGGCAAATGCTTGAAATTCCGATGTGAACAAAATACATCCAGCAAGCAAGAGACCAACGTACACTCTCTTTTTCCCAAAAAACATAATAACCTCCTAATTTTGTAACAACTTGTTGACATGTTTCTATTACATAACTATGCCCAATTTACTCACTTTTATTACAAATTGTTACGCAATTGTTACAAATATTGTAACTTTTGGCATGTTAACATGTTTTTTTTAGGCTGTCAACCCTAAAATTGTATTTTTTTAAGTACAATTTCTGCAGTTGGTAAACAAAAAAGTGTCCTCCAATCAATTTTGGAGGACATTTTCACTTACTTTTACTGTCTTCTCTGCCTTGCAACTTCGAACATAAATACGGAGGCTGCAATCGCTGCATTTAACGATTCTACTTGACCTTCCATTGGAATTCGCACCCAGATATCTGCCTTTTGTGACACCTCATCTCGAAGTCCATTCCCTTCATTTCCAATCAAAATTGCAGTGCCTCTGCAGTAATCTTCTTTGTCATACGAATTCTTTCCATCGAGGTGTGCTGCATAGGATTTGATACCTTTTTCCTTAAATATTTCCAACAAATTTACAGTATCTTCTATATATATAGTGGGCATGCGATAAATGGAACCCATTGTGGAACGAATGGTCTTCGGATTATAGATATCCACACAATCTCTGCTCATAAAAACAGCATCCACTCCCGCACCTTCCGCAGTGCGAACAATAGTTCCAAGGTTCCCCGGATCCTGCAGATTATCCAAGACTATAAAGTGTGGATTTTCTATGTTAAGCAATGCTGCAAGGTCATATTTTTTCTGCTTTACAATACACAAAACACCTTGCGGTGTCTGCGTATCTGAGACATGCTTAAATACACTGTCTGACAGAATTTCGAGTGGAAATTCCTCCCAATTTAAATCGTGTTTCTTCATATTAAAAAGCGTCTCTGAAACATATACCTTTTCCACTCGTTCTTGTGGCACTTCTGCAAACATACGCAGCCCCTCTACCACAAACACATCCTCTTCATTTCGCGCCTTACTTTTCTTCTGCAACTGAAGCAAACGTTTCACTTGCGGATTACTTGTACTTGTTATCATTTTACCTATTCCTTCTAATTGTAAACTATACTTTGAATCTGTAACCGACACCCCATATTGTCTCAATATACTGAGGCTTCGATGTGTCAAACTCTATCTTTTCACGAATCTTTTTAATATGCACCGTCACTGTCGCAATATCACCGATGGATTCCATATCCCAGATTTCGCTAAAGAGTTCATCCTTAGTATACACGTGATTTGGATGAGAAGCAAGAAATGTCAACAAATCAAATTCTTTCGTTGTACACGATTTTTCTTCTCCATTGACCCAAACACGCCTTGCAGTGATGTCAATCTTAATTCCGCGAATCTCGATTACCTTATTTTCTTCTATCACACTTCCCACCAAACGTTCATATCTTGCCAAATGTGCTTTCACACGAGCCACCAATTCACTTGGACTAAATGGTTTGGTCATATAATCATCTGCTCCAAGTCCAAGTCCTCGTATCTTATCGATATCATCCTTCTTTGCAGAAACCATGATAATCGGTGTGTTTTTCTGTGCGCGCACCTGTCGACAGATTTCAAATCCGTCCACCTCAGGAAGCATCAAATCAAGAATAATAAGGTCATAATCCTCAGATAAGGACTTGTCTAATCCGGTCTGTCCGTCATTGGCAACTTCAACTTCAAATCCACTTAATTCCAAGTAATCGCGTTCCAATTCTGCAATCGCATTCTCATCTTCTACAATCAATATTTTACTCATTTACCGGTACCTCCTGATACTTTCTTATTACAAAATACATAATTGTTCCTGTTCCCTCTTTACTCGTCGCCCATATCTTGCCACCATGCTCTTCGATAATCTTCTTCACAATCGAAAGACCGATTCCACTTCCTCCGGTTGCAGAGTTTCTCGACGCGTCCGTGCGATAAAAACGCTCAAAAATGTATGGCAACTCTTTCGCCCCGATTCCTTTCCCGTTATCTTCAATCTCCACCTGTACGAAATCACCGACATCCTTCACCCGTAAATGAATCTGCTTTTGCGGCTTATTCATATATTTTAGCGCATTCGAAACAATGTTGTTAATCACACGCTTCAGTTGTTCTGCATCTGCGATGATCTTAACATCACCATTTACGTAATTGAGATAGTCAAATTGAACGCCCCTCGCCTCGATATCTATTCTTAGGTCTGATGCGCAGTCATCGAAATAATGATTTACCGAAAGAGTGCTGAAATTATACGGAATGCGGTTCGAATCAATTTTGGAATAAAGCGTTAGCTCATTGATTAAGTTATCCATATCATTTGCTTTATTATAAATGGTACGGATATATCGCTCCATTTTCTCCGGTGTATCCGCAACTCCGTCCATAATTCCTTCCACATAACCTTTGATAGCTGTAATCGGTGTCTTTAGGTCGTGAGAAATATTACTAATCAGCTCCTTGCTTCGCTTATCATACTCGACCTTTTCGCTGGACGTCTCTTTTAAACGCAGACGCATCTCCTCAAAGTCTCGACAGAGTTGTCCAATCTCATCATCAGTCTCGACCTCAAGTTCAAAGTCCAGATTGCCATCCTTGATATTCTGTGTCGCAATCTTCATCTGCGCAAGCGGTATCGCAACGCCTCGGTAAATCCATATGCACATAAGTAATACCGTAACAGCCAGAATAATCAGAACCCATAAGAACATTCTTATCATAAGCTCTCTCACTGCAGAAGTCATGTTGACCACATCTGTAGCAATTACTGCAATAGATAAGATTAACGGTAGCATAGTTGCTATGATAAAACCAATAATCAATCGTGTTTTTAATTTCATATATGCTCACTTCCTTATTTTACAAAAATACGTTTGCCTACCTCATTATTATATCATGTCGATATATTCTTTACATCAAAGCATAAGGAAATATTTATAAAGTTTTTCTAAAAAATGTATATAAAAAAGGCTTTGCGACATTCCTATCACAAAGCCTCTGCTCCTTCTCCTTATAAATATGATTTCATCACATCTACTTTATCTAATTTTTCCCATGGCAAATCCAAATCATTGCGACCAAAGTGTCCGTAAGCAGCTGTCTGCTTGTAGATTGGACGGCGAAGGTCTAACATCTTGATGATGCCTGCCGGTCTTAAGTCAAAGTTCTCTCTAACGATGTCCACTAATTTCTCTTCTGACAACTTACCTGTGCCAAATGTATCAATCATAATAGATGTCGGCTGTGCTACACCAATAGCGTAAGACAACTGAATTTCACACTTGTCAGCCAATCCTGCTGCTACGATATTCTTTGCAACATAACGCGCTGCGTAAGCTGCAGAACGGTCAACCTTCGTACAGTCTTTACCTGAGAAAGCACCGCCGCCATGACGAGCCATTCCGCCATAGGTGTCAACGATAATCTTACGTCCTGTAAGACCACTGTCTCCATTCGGTCCGCCAATCACGAAACGTCCTGTTGGGTTGATGAAGAATTTCGTCTTCTCATCTACCATCTCAGCCGGAAGAATCACATCAAATACATGCTTCTTAATATCTGCATGAATCTGCTCCTGTGTTACGTCCGGATCATGCTGTGTCGAGAGAACAACTGCATCTAATCTCTCCGGAACACCATTCTCATCATACTCTACTGTAACCTGCGTCTTCCCATCCGGACGAAGGTATGGAAGCGTTCCATTCTTACGAACTTCTGTAAGACGAAGTGCCAATTTATGTGCCAATGAAATCGGATATGGCATATACTCTTCTGTCTCGTTTGATGCGTAACCAAACATCATACCTTGGTCACCGGCACCAATTGCTTCAAGTTCCTCGTCTGACATCTTGTTTTCTTTTGCTTCTAAGGCTTTATTAACACCCATCGCAATGTCTGTTGACTGCTCATCAATTGCTGTGATAACTCCACATGTGTGAGCATCAAAACCAAATTTTGCACGGTTGTATCCAATCTCATCAACTGTCTCTCTGACAATCTTTTGAATATCTACGTAAGCACTGGTTGTAATCTCACCCATAACTAACACAAGACCTGTTGTGACTGCTGTCTCACAGGCAACACGGCTCATTGGGTCCTGTTCTAATAATGCATCTAACACTGCATCCGAAATCTGATCACAGATTTTATCCGGATGGCCTTCTGTTACTGATTCCGAAGTAAATAATAATCTTTCCATTTCATTCGTTCCTTTCTTCCCATATTCTCTTATTATCAGACTTAAAAAACAGCCCAACAATGTCGGACTGTTTTATACATACTTATAATACAATCCTCTTATTGTTCGATTACTCGCTCAGGTTGGCACCTTCCGTCTCCGGGGTTGCCGTGGCTTCACAGATCCTTCTTCTCCACCACTCTGAATAAGAGATTTTTATTTTGTTCCGTTGATGATAATA
>JAZQSP010000010.1:0-2472 GCA_045630205.1 Faecalimonas sp.
GTGAGATTGGTAGTGAAGATTGTGTAAAGTTGTTCCTCATAACGCGTGGTGATGAGGTCTATCAATGGTGTATAGACATTCCCGAACTCCATTACTTCGCGTGGCTCTGTTCCCAAGTCATCAACAATCATAAGCTGGTAACGCATTACGTTCCTCCAATCGTTGTAGTTCCCTTTGCTTCGCATTGCTAAATCTTTGGCATTGCAGAGAGGGAATACATAGTACAAGTTGTTAGTGGGATTCTTTAGATTTAATCCTGAGGCAAGCAACTGCAAGGCTTTTGCCCAGGTAGTTTTGCCGTTTCCGCATAACCCACAGAACATCAGTCCGAACTTCTTACTTCCTCCAGTTAGGTAATTGGCTATCAGATTAAGTTGTGCGTCGAAATGTTCATTCCGTTCAAACACTCTATGCCGGCGTTCAACTTCTGCTTGATATGCTGCCAATAAGTAAACTTTGGCATCGTCAAATGACATTGGCAACTTAAACCGTGTGTTTGTAATCCTCTGCTGAAGCAGCCTGTATTTCAGTTCCTCTACGCGGATCTGACTCTTTTTGTTCATTATTTCCATATCCTTTATCGTTTTCTAATTTTTTACTTAGCCAATTTTGAAAATGTATCTTCACATCTTCGACAGCTCTCGATTTAACGCCTTTTTTCTTTTGATAAGCAAAGAATATTTTCAGATAATCTATCAGTTTATCAGATGTAATTGCCGTTGACATACGCGCCAATATTGATGAATGCCATTCACCGTCCTCCAATAGCATTGGTTCCAATTTCTCCATACTAATGTTATGAGATTTATATATCTCTTTATCTTTTATATTATGTGGAGGCAATCGACCTGTCAACGGTTCTGTCAATTCACCCGTAATCGCATCTGTAACCTTATCTGTCAATTCATCTGTTGTCTGAACTGTAAACTGAGTGGTGCAATCGATTATTGAGTATTGTGCATAGTTGCCTTTGCTTGTGCCTGTGGTGAATGAGATAAATCCCTTTTTATGAAGTCCTTCGCGAGCTTTAAGCACATTCTGCCTTGTTGTACTCAACTGCATACGGATTAGTTCCGTTGAGCACCTGAAAGGCATCTTCCACCGTCTAGTATTTGCTTTGTTCAGCAGAAAGAAATACAGCGCAATCTCTGTTGCCGAGCATGGATCATACTCATTCTCCAACCAGAACCGATTGAGTAACTCGTATATATTCATAACTCACATAGTTGATTATACACTAAATCCGTTCTTCGGCTTATTGCGCACTGTGCTCTGCATAGAGGCAAGCATCTCATCATAGGATTTTGTGGAAATCACTTTTCGCCCTTCTTCAATCCATTTCAGCAGTTCATCTTCATAGAAGTAGAGTTTCTTGCCCCTTTTATATGCAGGGATTATTCCTTTACGTGCGAGTGTGTAGATTGTAGGCTTTGCTTTGTGGGTGATGACGCACGCTTCATCTATGCCCACAATACGATGCTTCTCATCAGGCACAGCTGGTTTTAATGCAGCGACCATATCACGCAGTTCCATCACTTGATTTGTGAGCTCACTTACCGCCTTGGGCAGTTGCTCGAATGTCATAATTTCCTTCGCCATAACTATTGGTTTTAATGATTCGTGAGCAAAGGAATGCGGTTATTCAATGGTGAAATGGCTCACTGCAAAATAACCACACATATAACCAATCATTTTTTATATTTCTGACTTGATCTTTATTCGGCAAGCTCCGGTCATGCGTAATTTTCGTACAATGGTTGTGACCTCGGTATCATAAAGTTTTTCGGCAAAGACATTTTTAAGGAATTGAGCTATCTCCATCCCTGATTTGTTATATTGGTTGCCGATATTCCATCCAAAATGATAGAGGTCAATGATTTTGATATCGGAAGTTAATCTGATTCGTTGAGTTGTTGTTTGGGCGATATCAGTGGCAGTTCCGAATTGGAACTCTCTGATATAATTGCAAAGTGTCATCATATCGGATTCATTCATATCGTGAACTAATTCCGACATTGTATAGTCAAGAACGCGTTGTAGTATCTCTTCCGCTTCAATGCGTTTCTTCTCAGTTACTGCATCGTAGTGCTCCTGATAGGAGGGGAGATTTGCCTCTTCTTTGGGCTCTTGGTTCGTTACCTCTTTTGTTTCCGACTCAGCAACCGCTAACTGAATCTTGGAACATTTGCAAAGGAACGGCAAAATATAGCCATCGATAGTGGTCTTAAATATAAGATATAATACAGCGCATAGGATGCAAGTAATAAGGAATATGATATTACTGGAAAATCCATCCAGCATCATCACCTTTAATGAGAAAATTCGGGTGATAAGAGCGATAGATAAGGTCGGTATCAATAGTAATAGATAGACCGTAATATATATCGTTTTTTGCGGTGTCATACACATCGTTTTTAATCATTCTTGCGCAAATATATGCGATGATTTTCATATCTCCAAATGTGCATAAAA
>JAZQSP010000011.1:0-1300 GCA_045630205.1 Faecalimonas sp.
GGTTCATCCGACAAATGCGTAGTTTTTATCATGCATAGCTAGAATTTTCAGTTCAAAGAACTTCTGGTCTCTATATCCGTATGCTTGCCTCTTCATTGTTTTGATTTTGTTGTTTATCCCTTCCAATTTTCCCGTCGAGATGTGATATTTATACCAAGCCAGAATACCCCAACGATGAGCTTTCAATGTATTTGCAAATTTGGTTAGTTGGGGGATTTTGGCCTGATATGCTTGCTCAACCCAGTCATCCAAAACTTTCCCGGCCTGTTCTTCATCAATCTGCATCCAAATCTCCTTCAGACTTTCTTTCAGATAATATGCTTTCATCAATGGTTCGTTTAGTGCCAATGCATTCTCCAACCGGCCACTTTTGTATCTGTCATCAAAGATGTCCTTTCCGTTGCAAAGCAGGAGCCAACGGGTCCCTTTCAGGACTTTCCGTTTGTTTAAATCCTTTTCCTCTCTATATACATTTCTACGTATGATGTCCAAGGTGTCGTTCATCAGCTTGACGACATGAAAGTGGTCAAAGACTAAAGTTGCCTGTGGAGCATTTTGAAGGACAGAGGATATAAATGCTCCGGACAAATCGGTTGCAACGGCCTTTATCACAACACCGTTCTTATTGACCTTCTTCCAGAAACCCTCCAAGGCATCCATACCCTTCCCCTGGCCGATATACACAACCTGTCCATTAAGAAGATTGACTACAATGGTTTTGTAGACATGTCCTTTGGATACTGCAAATTCATCGATACCGATATATTCAAGATTATCAAATTGGGGACATTCATAATTCCTTTGAAGATGTTTCTTTTGGATCTCCTTGACTGTATCCCAACTCACATGAAGAAAATTGGCGACATCCTTGATTGTACCGATATGGGAAAGGGATAATACTAGACGGGAAAAACGGTTGGTGTAGGAAAGCTTCCCGTGTACAAAATGCAGATGTTCATTACGGATACAACCACAATCCTTACATTCTATACGTTGGACTTTAACATTCATAATCACCTGTTTGCTACCTATGGGTACATTACGTATGCGACGTATATGAGAACCGGAACGGATTATATGGCGACTTTTACATTGAGGGCAAACAAGTTTATCCTTACGTGTTTGGATTTCAAGGATAATACTATTATCTTCGTAGCGTACTCGGGTGCATTCCTGTTCACGGATGCCGAAAGCCTGGTATAAAAAGCTGGTAGTCATTTTACTTTAGTTAGGGGTAACCAAAGATAATGAATTACCAGCTTATTCTTTTAGATAAAACTACGCATTTGTCGGATGAACC
>JAZQSP010000012.1:0-1376 GCA_045630205.1 Faecalimonas sp.
GTTCGCTTCCCTACCTTGCAAGTGGAAAATCTTTGTACCAGGTAATCATGAGCTTTATCTTTTTGTACAATTCGCGCCATCAAAAAATCCGGAAAATGTGAAAATTAGGCTAAAAATTGACCGGATTATGTGAAATTTACCACTCAAAGTAGCACGGATTATGTGAAAACCGCTACCTTTGCAGTAAACAATATAAGATTTGCGACATGGAAAATCTGCTTAAAAGAAAGGTAGACACATACCTCAAGGATTGGAAGAACAACCCTGATAGAAAGCCACTTATAATCAAGGGAGCACGTCAGATTGGAAAGACTCGTTCAATAGAACACTTTGCCAATCAGAACTACAAGCACGTCATTCAGATTAATTTTGTTGAGCAGAAGAAGTATCGCGATATCTTCAACGACGGTTTTGAGGTGGATACAATCCTCAGAAACATCTCGCTGCTCAACCCAGGATTTGAGTTCGTTCCAGGCGAGACGCTCTTCTTTTTTGATGAGCTGCAGGCATGTCCTAACTGTGCGACCTCACTGAAATTCTTCAAGCTTGATGGTCGCTTCGACGTCATCTGCTCTGGTTCGCTTATGGGTATCAACTACAAGGAGATCGAATCCAATAGTGTCGGCTACAAAGAGGACTACGAAATGTATTCCATGGACTTTGAGGAATTCCTGTGGGCAAACGGCTATAAAGAGGATTTCATAGAAAGCCTATATATGAGTATGCGAGAGGTGAAACCCCTTTCAAGCCTTCAGACAGATATTCTCTTCGGACTCTTCCGTGATTATGTTACAATCGGCGGTATGCCTGAAGTTGTCAAGACATTCGTGAACAACAAGAATTTCAGTGGTACACTTGCTATTCAGAAACAGCTTCTCAAAGACTACGAAGAAGATATCACTAAATATGTAGAAGGCCTTGACAAAGCTAAAGTCAAAGCTGTGTACAACCATATCTCTACATTCCTTGCAAAAGAAAACAAGAGATTCCAGATCACCAAGATTGGAAAGAACGCACGCAACAGAGATTATATTGGATGTGTAGAGTGGCTCGCTGATGCTGGTGTCATCAACATCTGCCATTGTCTCAATCAGCCGGAACTTCCGCTCAAAGGCAATTATGATCCAAAACTATACAAGATTTACTTCAAGGACACTGGACTCCTTATCGCATCACTCGATGAAGAAGCCCAGGAAGATCTTAGAGCCAACAAGAATCTAGGAACATATAAGGGCGCCATCTATGAGAATATTGTAGGTGACATGATGGTGAAACAAGGATACGACCTTTATTACTACCACAGTGACAAGCCTGCTCTTGAGATGGACTTCTTCGTACGAGATGCAGACTCTCTTATCCCTGTGGAAGTAAAGGCA
>JAZQSP010000013.1:0-5732 GCA_045630205.1 Faecalimonas sp.
TTCTCAGATGTTGCGACTACCCTTACCGCAGAATTTACCAATGCCGCAGTAACCTATGATACTGTATTAAAGCAGTTTATCATTACCAGTACCACCACCGGGGCAAGCTCAACAATCGGTTATGGTTCAGCTCCTTCATCAGGTACCGACCTTTCAGCCGCATTAGGTTTAACTCAGGCATTAGGTGCGGTATTATCACAGGGTAATGACGCTTTAACCGTTGCAGAAAACATGGACAGGATTACAGGTGTTACCCGTAACTTTGTTGGTTTTACCACCTTGACTAAGGCCAGTGATGCAAATGCCGTTGCTTATGCTGCATGGGCGGATCTTGATGATGATTATGTTTACTTCTATCACTCAAATGACAGCACCCTGTTAAGCAAGGCTACAAATACCTCTAGTGTGCCTGTATCCTTACAGTCATATAACACTACCGCATGTGTATTCGGTGATGCCTATGACGCAGTATTCATGCTTGCCGTGGGTGCTTCAATTAAGTGGGACAGTGCCAATGCACTCAAAACATGGTTTGCTAAGTCTGCATCAGGTCTTAACGCAAAGGTTCTTTCTGATACCGAAGCCGAAGCACTTGAATCAATCCGTTGTAACTACATCGGTCTTTTTGCTACCCGTAATGCAGATTTTACCCTGTTAAATCGTGGTTGTTTATCCGGTACTCAGTATGGCTTTATTGATGTGCTTTACGGTGCAATTTGGCTCCGTGCACGTTTACAGCGTGGGTTAATGGACTGCTTTGCGGGTTCAAACAGGATCCCTTACACTCAGCAGGGTTATGGTATTCTTGCGACATTTATCGCAGAAGCTATTGAAGAAGCACTTGGAAACGGGGTTATTGACGTAGGTCTTACCATTTCAGACGGTGAACGTATTACAATTATGAATGAAATCGGTGAGGATATCAGCGTTGAACTCCTGAATAACGGTTATTGGTATAAGATTAGCGATCCTACTGCAAATGCAAGGGCGGATCGTCAGTCTCCTGTAATGGCTATGTACTATACTTATGCCGGTTCAGTGCAGCAGATTGAGTTCCCTTTAACTACTGTACTTTAATGTTTGATTTAGGGCGGTGCTAAATCAAAGTGCCGCCTAACCTATGAGGTAAAAAATATGATTACTGAATCTTTACATAACATGGATATTACCAGTGCCAATAGTACCGCTTTTATGACTGTTAACAAGCTGTTCCCTGCCGGGTTTGCGGTTGAAGGTTTTGGCACCGATCAAGCTGTTTCAGGTGACAGTATGCAGATTACTGAAACCCGTATCGGTGTGGATGGTAAAATGAGTGCTGGCGTTGTTGTTAACATTCTCCCGGTAACAATTACCCTTGAAGCCAACAGCCCTACTTATAAGTTCTTCCGTGCCATTGAGGAATATCAGAGTAAGAACAAGTCTCTTTGCCCTGTTACCCTTACTGTTACTACTCCGTCAATCGGACAGACCACAGTGTTCACAAATGGCGTGTTACAGTCAGCTCCTAGCATGGCAAACATTAACCGTACTCTTGAAGCTACTCAGTGGGTGTTCCATTTTGAAAAGAAGACACAGGTTGCCATTTAAGGCAGTTCGTTTTTAACTTTAGTAAGGCAGACTAAACATGATTGATACTAAGAAAATTGAAATTAAAGAAGGTAAGAACACCTTAAAGTTTGAAATCCGTAAAATGGATGCAGTAAGCGGTGAAAGATGGTTCCTGAAGGCAATATCTCTTGTAGGCAAGGGGTTAAAGGTTGACATTGATGCAGTTGCCAGTGCAAATCTGACCGTGAATGACCTTATTACCGCACTTTGCAACGTTCCGTTCGATGAAGCAATGACATTACTCAATGACTTATTGAAGTGTGCATATCGAGTAATTGACGGCAAAAACAGTGAACAGGTGGATATTGA
The DNA here is from genome assembly GCA_045630205.1 of Faecalimonas sp. Taxonomy (GTDB): domain Bacteria; phylum Bacillota; class Clostridia; order Lachnospirales; family Lachnospiraceae; genus Faecalimonas. The sequence continues at coordinate 1,918 of JAZQSP010000013.1, forward strand.
CTTATGTACGGGCTATATCACTTCACCTATGACACTGTTAAAACTGAGGATGGAAATTGCAAAATTCAATTTCAGTTTTTTTTCAGAAATAAGCGGATTAATTACCCAAGAATAAATGATTTTAAGCTAGAGTGCCAAAAATATAACCGTGTGGTCGCTGATTTTGACTTTATCTCCGGGCAGATGTTCTCGGTGCTTAATGCAAAATTAGCTACCCTTCATGAGTTGCAAACAATTTACTGTTATGAAGATATGCTTATATTGTATGATGTATGTCAGATAGCAAGCTATAACGAATATGCGGTAAATAAAAAGGCATCCGAGCTGAACAAGTAATTACAATCCGTAACAAAAACAGATCCCCGTGAGGTCAAAATGGGTAAAGAACAGGAAGTAGAAAGTCTAAGTATCCGAATGAGTATTGACACTGCGGGGGTCATAGCGGGACTGACCGCAGTCAATAACCTATTCACTAAAATAACTGCAAATGCCTACTCAACAACAGCAGAAATAAACCGCATGTTGGCGGCATTAGGGCAGTTATCAGGCGTAGAGCATGGCGGAATCGGTGTAGGTAATCCCGGTGAATATTCACCTAGAAAACCGACACCACCTAACGATCCGCCGGGTTCACCGGCTCCTGATATTCCTAAACCTACTCCGGAGCCAACACAACCTACTCCAACAACCGGACAACCTACACAACCGACTGTATTACCTCGCAGAACTACGGGGCAGAGACTTGATTATACTACCCGTAGATGGGTAAATCGTATAAAGCGTCTTGTCATGCCTTTGGTTGCTGCTTTTGGTGCCAGGGCATTATGGAAAGGCTTTAATGACGGTGTGAAAATGATCGATACCTATCGCAAACAGATAGGTATGAGCACATCTGAGCTTGATAAATGGGCTAAGGCTAACCAGTATGCAGGCGGGTCACAGAAAGCACTGTTAGACACTATGGCTAAGTTTGTAAAAGAAACGGGTCAGAGTGCGGATGAATTTATTGAAATGATGCTGCATTTTAATGAAATGTCCGAAGCCGAACAGGAACAGTTTTTAAAGACTAAAGGATACTCGGAAGAAGCTGTCGCAATTTTCAAAAAGAGTGATGCTGACATTGTAAATATCCTCAGTGTTACAAAGGACATGGCCTTTACCGATAAGGATATAAAGACTGTTAAGGGTTTTAATGAACAGTGGGAAAGGTTTAAGGTTCTTTCACAGGGTATCGGTAATATTCTTATCAGATATGTTCAGCCCGTACTGACCTCAGTTCTAAAACTTGTAAATAGTTTTGGAGACTGGGCGGTTAAGCATCAGGGTTCTTTAAAGGTTCTTGTAAGTCTGTTAACCGTTGCTTTTGGCGGTGCTTTCATTCGTCAGTTAAAGGCGGGTGCGGGTGCGGGCGGTATATTTGTCAATGTGATAAAAGCCCTCACATCAGGCGTGTTGAAGTTCGGTAAAGTTCTCCTTGCTTCACCGTTAACGTGGTTTATTGCCGCTTTAGCGGGTATTTATCTTGTAATTGAGGATTTATGGTACTTTGCTAAAGGCGGTGGAAGTGTAACAGGCAAGGTTTTAGAACAATTTTTTGGCAAGGATACCGTTGAGTGGATAAGGTCTGAAATCAAAGAAATATTTGACCTTTTTGACGATTTTCTTGAAATGTGCAGCGATGTATGGAAAGAATACGGCACTGATATAAAGCACGTTGCAAAGGCTGTTCTGTACGCTTTAAAGTTTGTTGTAGGCACTGTTATAGCCTTAATCGGCTTGCTTATTGCGGGATTCTTTAAACTCGGACAGTACATAGGCAAAGCAATGGGATATTTGGTTGTAAATATTCCTAAGTGGTGGGAAACCATTGTAAATGCTGTACAAGGTTGGTGGGAAGCTTTAAAGGACGGTGCCGTACAGATTTGGGAAGATATTAAAAATGCCATATCCAGTGCCGTTGATGCTGTTATACAGTTGTTTGTAAGTTTGTGGGAAAACGCCTGTAAATATGTGGATAAGTCTATTGATAAGCTCAAAGAATTAAATCCTTTCCAAGAGTTCGGAGAAAGTGCGGGATCATGGTTATATGACTTTATCAATGGTAGTCCGACTGCATCAGTTACGGGTACAACCAAAATCCCTGTCAGTGCCGGTGTTAAAAATCAGACCATTACTCAAAACAATAACTTTAATATCACTGCAAAGGATAGTGTTGAGGGTGCGGAAAAGGGATTGAGACAGGCTCAGACAAATTTTGCACAGCCTTCATACGTAGGCCAGACTAATTAAAGGTGGAGACATGGCAATAGTTGATACTACACTTGAAACCGAGAATAAAGGCGGTAATTACAAGTATGATGTATTCATGCAGGATACTCAGGAAGGGTTATTTGGTGCGGACATTGATCCCGATTCCGTTCTTGAAATGAATTGTACTTCAGAAAGTGAAGCAACAAGTGAACCGATTGAAAAGGGTAATTTTGCAAGTTTTTACAAGACTAACAGCCCCGATACAATAAGCCTGGTATTCTCCTTTAGTTCTGACGATGCCCGCCAAAATGCAGCACTTGATAAGATTGAAGCACGTAAGAAAGGGTATGAACTTATTTCAATTCTTACTCCAACACACCTGTATGAAGACATGACAATACTTACGTACAGTTACAGTCGTTCAAACAGTGACGGCATGACCTTACTTGTATTACAGGTCGATTTTCAGAAAGTAAAACAGGTTGCAATAAATACCGGGGTTGCTCAGTACAAAAATGTTACTTCGGCAAGTAAGAAAAACACGGGTAAAAAACAGGCAATAGATTCAAAGGTTGAAGCAAAAATGGAAGACTCCTCATTCCAAACAGTGTTAAATTTGTAAGGCGGGCAGCATGGCAACACAATCATTATTAACTCCATTTACTCCAAAAATAGTATTAAGCGGTGATATTTGCTCAAAGCCTTCATTCCTTGAAGGTTCTAATGTCACCGGTAATGCAGATAACTCACTGTTTAAAGATGCTGATTATATCGAAGGCCGTTATAATTTCAGTGATGCACACTTAGGTTTTATCTACTTCATAAGTGAAAAGGCTTATGAAGAATGGGAAGAAACTTATGGCGAAAATGTGCCGTATTATAGTTCGGGATTGGGAACAAACATCACGAAGGTAGAATTACCGGGGTATGATTCCAGTAAAACCGCATATGAAAACACGCCTTATGTAGCGTTGAGATTCTACTCGGCATATCCGAACCAATCATTTGCGATGTATCCTACAAACTACACACAGGTTTATAGTGATACTCCACGTGCTTATTCTTTTGACTATAAGATTGAAGCGTATAGCACGAGAAATTACGCATTACTTGCATCTTTCTTACCTTATACTAATTCAACAGGAAGTTGCCCGCTATACGTGGTTAAGTTAAGTGACAATTCAACGCTTATCTGTAACGGGTATGTTGATAATGTTGCAAGTGATGGCACTGCACCTAGCACTGTATTCATTACAGGTAAACTGAATATTGACTGGTCGCAGTGGCACAATATTAAGTTAACATGGGACTACGAACAGGAAAGAACATTTAACGGGGAAGTTGTTTTCTCACGTTCAACCTGTAAAATTCGTTTATATATTGACGATGTATTTATCCCGTTTACTCAGGGCGGCGTGGGTAATGCCGTAGAAACAGGTACAGACAGTGCGGGTGTGTGGAATGACGGGGCAATATATCCTAGTGCATCATATACCGGCAGTAATACTTATTACTCATTGCCTTACCGCATTATCGGTGGCTTTTGTGAAAAAATGGGGAACCCT
>JAZQSP010000014.1:0-2233 GCA_045630205.1 Faecalimonas sp.
CTTCGCACCTGCATTGTTAATGGCCACATGAATTTTACTCATGCCATAACTTTGACTGGTTACATGATAAGGATATTCTGCTGCGTCGGTTCCTTCCTGCGCAGCGAGTTCTTCCTCCGTCTTTAAGACTTCCTTCCACAACCTTGTGTAGAACGGAACGGCGTTGATTAACTTCTCTGACGGTACTTCCTTCAGTGCGTCCTTGATACCATTCTCCACGAATGACAGAGAAGCAACCGGACCACTTTCAGGAGAACCCTTGTGATGCTCATCATATCCCATGATGATCACATAGTCCACGACTTCGCCCTGTTCCTTTAGGTCATACTGTGTACTGTACTGCGTTGGGACCGGATTTGCCACCGACAGAACAATCTCATTCTGTCTGCACTTTAATGACAGTTCTCTTAAGAATTGCAGATAATGTTCCCCGCATTCCTTGGAAACGTTTTCAAAATCAACATTGATTCCATCAATATCATGCTTTAAGGCAGCTGATATCAACTGGTTTACAAGATTTTCACGGTTGGAGGTTTTACTAAGGAGAGTTAATGTCTCTTCCTTTGAGCCGATTCCTCCGTCAAAATCTTTCACCAATGCCCACACCTCTATATTGGACTGGTGTGCATAATTCACATACTGCGAACTTGCAAATGAACTGATGTCTCCTGATGTGTTTTTTACCATAAACCATGTCGGAGATATGGTCGTAAGTCCCTTTGTGTTGGCAATTGTCTCTAAAACTGTGTTGTTGGCAGCACTGCTTCCTACCACGTGCCAAGCCAGATTAATTGTGTAGTCTTTTGTAATGTTTGAATACTTCTGTTCCTTGAACTCTCTGGAAATGGTAATGTCCTTCTGATTCTTCAGGCAGTTGGACTTGATATAACCGACATATCCGTCTTCTGTGCGAATCTTCTTCCACTTTCCTTCCTCGGAGATAATTGTAACCTCTTTCTTTTTTGAGGCATTGGTTATGATTGCGCTCTTTACGTTGGCATCCTCCCGAAGCTGTGTCTTCTTCTTCAAAGTTGCCACTGTCGTGTCGCCCCAATCGCTTACAATCATCACTCTGTCCGGATCTTCATACAGTTCAAATGAAAGGTTCGTGTATTCCTGTACGAAATCTAAAGCTATGTATGCTTCGCTACCCTCCATCTTAAGAATAACGTAATCTTTGCTCTTTGTTTCTTTCTGAAGTGTATAATCCTTGCTACCCACATCCACGCGGATGGTTCCCGTTGACAATGTATAGAGCAATATATTTTCATGTACATCCAAGTAGAAACGTTTGTTCAAATAATCACGAACTACAGTATATTCTACATAAGGTTTGCCGTCATAGAGCATTCCCTTCGCTCCGACCACCTCATTGTCAATTGTTATAGCCAGTTGATTTTCTTTTTCTATACCATAATATTTATCAACGCTTACAACATCCTTGGACGGTCCGAATCTCTTAATCAGAAATGCACCTCCAATGACACTCGCTATTAAAATGACAAAGATGGCAGCCTTAATGGTAAGGTCCTGTCTCCGTCTTCTTTTTATATACGCTCTCCTGCTGTTTCTGCTCTGCTGCGTTCTTGGTCTGATTCTATGTTCCATATCATACCTCCTACTTGAATCTATTATAACAACATTTTTTGCATGCGTCATTAACTATTTCGACAAATTTCCCATTTAAGAAAAAATTAATTATCTCGATAGAGGGGTATCCTTCGTCAAATTAACTTTCCAATATGTTATGAAATGTCACTTCACGCACGTGTCCTTTATCGTCCCATACATAATCACGCATATATGCCGATTCTTCCCGCACCATGTGTGCCGTCACAATCTGCATCGGGCTTGCAGGGTAGTTATTCAGTCTCATACTTACTCCGGAATGTTCATATTTTTCGAGTTCTGTATACAATTGCTTATAAGTTTCGTTCTTCATATTTTTCCCTCCCAATGAATATGGTAGCTATGGCATAGATAACTTTATTCCTTTATAAAGGTGTCGACTGTGATATATTATTGATAAGCTACCGCCGCTAACAAGAAGATAGGATTTGTTTTTCAAATTTAATTTGGATTTCTTGATTGAAACAATCATATTGAAATGTTACTTGAATATACAAATGAAAATCTATTGAACTTACATTGAGAATAGAATTTTTCGTTCAGATAATACGTCCCTCCTTACATAAAATACACAGCCACCAGACATACTATCTTCTTGTAATAA
>JAZQSP010000015.1:0-1513 GCA_045630205.1 Faecalimonas sp.
ATTTACCGAATAGTGTATTTCTTGACGGAGATTGGTGTTGGGATGCAAATCCGTTCCAAGTAACCGATGAAACAAAAGCAATGGTGACGAATAATATTTGTTACTTACTCAATACTTTTCTGAAAAGTTCTGCATACGAGAATATTATTTTTTGTTGGGTGATGCACGAGCAGAGAATTATCGATTCCATACTTGAGAAGCTGGATACACAGAACTGTGAGGTGAAATGCGTCTCGCTTGTAGCGGATGAAAAGACTCTGTGTGAAAGATTGGCAATGGATGTAGAAAGAGGCGTTCGTTCAGAAGATATAATTGAGCGAAGCATAGCAAGAATACCGATGTATCAAGCACTCAATACCATTAAAATTGATACCAACGCCAAAACCGTGGCTATGATTGCCAATGAGATTAAGCAGTTGTAATACTGACAAATTCCAATTTGACGGAGTGTATTATGGGAAAGAAATTATCAGAAATGAGTTTGGAAGAGCTTTGGTTGTTGTTCCCAATCTTCTTAGAAGAACATAAAGATTGTTGGGAAGAATGGTATCGTGAAGAAGAATATCTATTGAAAAATGCCTTTTCTTCGGGTGAGAGAATCAGCCATATCGGAAGCACCGCTATTCCTTCTATTTGGGCAAAACCCATTGTAGATATTCTTGTGGAGATTCCAAAAGGGAGAAGTTTGCTTAGTTACAAAGCGGACATAATAAATTGCGGTTATATTTGTATGTCGCAAAGTGAAAACGGTATGTCCTTTAATAAAGGATATACGGAGAGTGGATTTGCCAAGCGAGTATTTCATTTGCACTTGAGATATGCAGGAGATAACAGCGAATTGTATTTCAGGGATTATCTCATAGAGCATTCGGATGTAGCCAAGGAATACGAAGATTTGAAATTAAATTTATGGAAAAAGTACGAACATAACAGGGATGCTTATACAAACGCAAAGACCGAGTTTGTAAAGAAATATACCGAAAAAGCGAAAGTTTTGTATGGTAATCGATATTGACAAATTCCAATTTATCGGGATGATAATAAAAGACAAGGGGTGACGGAAAAATCAACCGTCACCCCTCAAATTTTACTACGCAGTAAACAAAGAAAAGGGAAACGGTTGAATTATTTATAGGAATGTGATATAATACACCTATAAATAAGAATTTGACGGAGAATAGGTGATGAAAATCTACGATATTTCCCAAGAAGTTTTCGGCTGCCAAGTGTATCCGAGCGACCCCAAGCCGGAGAAAAAAGAACTGAAATCGATAGAAAAGGGCGAAGTATATAATTTGACGGCATTTAGTATGTGTGCGCACAACGGTACGCATATAGATGCACCGCGTCATTTTATTAAAGACGGAAAAACCGTGGATGAGATGTCTTTGGAGGCATTTATCGGAATGGCTTACGTAGTAGAGTATAGTGGGGTTGTTACCGAAAATGACGCCACAGAAATAATCGAAAAAGCCGAAAAGCATAATAAGGAAGCGGCAAAGAGAATTCTAAT
>JAZQSP010000016.1:0-2123 GCA_045630205.1 Faecalimonas sp.
GCATATGCCACATGGCTGTTCAGAAGCGGCCAGCAGGACAGCAAACCAGGATCAGACGACAAGACAAAGATACTTGACGTTAGTGCTGATGGCGACTGGTACACATATAAGGCCCTTGACATGGGTTGGGAGTTCACCAACCGAATCAAGCTGACCAGCAAAGACGGAAAGATCATCATTGAGGATATGGACATCACAGGAGAATGGGCTAAAGCTTTCGTGAGAAATTCATATCTGTATCATTGGCACAAGACTCAGGATGTAGATTCTACAGTTATGGCGTTTTGTGAGCTTACAAAGCACCTTATGCCAGATGTTAAGCTTGATCCTTCTGCAATCAAGGCATACATCATGTCGGCAGAGAAGGAGAATACTATAGAGGGTGAGGATCTTCTGAATATCGTTACTGCCGGCAAATATTATACTCCGCTTTGCAGTTGTGACATTTACCCATACATGAAAGAGCAGATGGGCGAAGAAGCTCTGGCTGCTTTTTACAAAGTGTACGATTCATGGAAGACGGATTTCAAGACTGCCCTGAAAGTAATCAAGGATAAATGTTATAATGAAATATCCATTGAACTGTACGGCAATGACCACGACATAATTGGAAACCGTGAGATTGTCAAATATCTTATCAAGACAGAAAAGTAATATGAAAAAGAGTCTATTGTTTATCATTATCTCAATGGCATTCCTTTTCGCAGGTGTAGATGCTATTGCACAGGATACAAAACACACAGATCCACGTTATCTTGAGCTTGACGAACATCCGACATTCAAAGGTGGTGGCCCCAATAATTTTGCGACATGGGTTACATCGCATGTCAAGTATCCAAAGGCCGCTAAAAAGGCAGGTGTAGAAGGTACAGTCAAAGTGTGTTTCGTCGTTGATACCGACGGTAAAATCACGGATGCACATGTCCATGAAAGTGTCCATCCGGAGCTTGACGCAGAAGCAGTCAGAGTCGTTATGAAATCTCCCCAATGGGAACCTGGCAAGAAGGACGGTAAGCCTGTAAGGGTAAGTTATACCATGCCTGTAATGTTCTATTTCGGAAACTAAGAACCTACTTAGTTAAGTAGTTGTAATATTTAATTTGACACATAAATCGGAATTTAATAAAGACTCATATGAAAATATCAAGAATAATCGTAACCTTGCTTGGCCTTCTTTGGGTCTGCGCTGCCAATGCCCAAAATGACAGTAAGATTCTCCTGAAGGATTCATCATCCATAACATTTGTTGTCGATGAGAATCTTTCCCAGCCAGAAAAGCACTTCACATATTCTTATGATGCTAACAACATATATACTTCATCGTTAAACTATTGCGGAGTCGATTATGAAAGTGAATTTTCTCTAAGCGACGGTTTTTCATCAAAGGATCATAGGTTACTTCAAAGCCGTTTTACAGGAGAACAGATATATGGAACATCGCATCAGGTTATGTTCTCTATGTTCATTAAAGCGTATGCCAACCATCGTCCCGTTGTACTTTCGCCTGATGCAATCTGGCTGCTTATAAGCCAGTCTTTTTCGTATCATATAAACACGAATTCAGAAGAACTTCGATCAAAGTTTGTGGACCACGAAGGCAAAAGCAAATTGACCATACGCTCAAGCACAGACTTGCTGAGCGAAGGTGTGGATTGGAATGCCATTCTGGATATGTTCTCGGCACAGATTGCCGCAAATACGAAAGGTGATATTGCAGAAAACCTGATTGCTGATTTCTCCACCACCGGAGAAACTGAGCGTATGGTTTTCCAGGTTACCTGGATGAACACAATGAAGTCATATTTTGACTACGAGGCAATCTGGGCAGTGTGCGGAATACCTTCAATAACTTTGACAGGAACAGTTGAAGACTGGAATGCTGTTCTCGTTAAGACGAAAAAACTGAATGGTTATGGGCTTGACTGGTGGGTCAGAAAACTGACACCAATATTGGAGCAGTTTATTAAAGCTGCGGAAGGCTCCCCGGATCAGAAGTTCTGGCAGGACATAGTCAGGACAAAGAAGCCTGGTGAAGTCAGAGGTGCAAGCTGTGCAAGACATGCAAAGAAGCCTACAGAATTTGACGGATGGTTCCTTAACTTCTTCCCATTTGACAAGAAGGG
>JAZQSP010000017.1:0-17570 GCA_045630205.1 Faecalimonas sp.
GTCTCTCCGGCTTCTACACCAAGTTTTTCTACTCTAATGATATCGCCTTCGGCTACTTTGTACTGTTTACCACCTGTTGCTATAATTGCGTACATATGGCACCTCCTATTATCATTACTCGCCAGTTGTGGTGTTATAAGTTACTATGTAACATAAAAACCTATAAACTTGTAAACCTCACTGTGCGGCATACTCAAGTATTTTATCACACACAGTGAGGTTCGTCAACCTTTTTTTAATAATATCTTTTCACAGTATATAATCTTGTTTTAGGATCCCAAGTCTCATAATAATCGACATCTTGAATCAACGTATCATGCTTCTCACTGAGCGCGTGAATCATCTTGCCATTTCCAAGATACAATGCAACATGGCGTACTGTTTTACTTCCCTTGCCATATGTGTAGCATAAGATATCTCCCGGTTGCCATGAAGCCCGGTCACTGACACTGATCGTCTTACCGCCTCTACCCTGCTCAGCAGCAGATTTTGCAATATTGACGCCGTAGTAATTCTTCATCACCCATTGTGTGAAGCCACTGCAATCCCATCCTTTCGGTGTCGTTCCGCCACCCACATAAGGAACTCCCTGATATTGCATAACACTTGATAAATCTCCGGAGACAATGGCCGAGTAATTCGTCACAACAATAACCTCTTTTACAAATTTCGTAGAGAAATTACCATATATTACTTCGTCATTATACATGCAATACGCACGAACCTTATAGGAAGCTTCCACATCTTTAGAAAGACCTTCCTCGCTCCATGTCATCGTGTCAGGATTGTCGATTTTGACAACAAGATTATTATCTTTGTATACCTCATAACCTTGTGCCCCATTTACTTTTTTCCACGTCAGTTTTACTTTTGTTTCATTCTCAGATGTATTTCCGCGAAGTGAAACTTTTTCCGGTGTTGTTTTTCCGGAAACAACACCGGAAGCATCTCCGTAAAATATCTCTGTCTCTGTTTTTTGACATACTTTAATATAATAATAATATGTTTTTCCGCACTCGCACGTCGTGTCATCATAGGATACAGTCATTCCGTCAGCAATCTCTGCAAGAAGTGTGTACTCTCCATCTTGTTTATCGCTTCGATACACCTGATAACCGGCAGCACCATCTACAACATTCCATTCCACACGGAGCGTATTGTATGATGCATTTTTAACGCCTGTGATTGTCGCGTTATCAAGCGGTGTAAATACTTTGACTGCCTCTGAAGGTTCTCCGAAAACAAATCCCGTATCAACTTGTTTGTATGCCTTTATATAATACAGATACACTTCGTTCAATGCGACATCTTTATCTGTATATACCAATGCTTTCCCACTTTTTGCATCTTTGATTGGCATGTAACTGATTCCGTTATCTTTGCTCTTATATAACAAATATCCGTCAACATCAGGCACTTCTTCCCACATGATGTCATTAAATGTTTTGGTTGAATTTGTAATCTGTGGTGTCGGACCTTTTGGAGGTTCCGTTACTTCTACCACTTCTTCCGATTCTGCCGGCAACATTTGTGCCCGAATCTCATTAGATACAATCAGTGCACATGAAGCAATCAACATGAAAGTAATAGCAAGGAGCGTTTTTATGTGTTCCTTGATATATGCTTTTATATAGTTCATTTTTCTTTTTAACTCTCCGTAATCTTACAATTTTGTTGTAACGAAAATATCATAGAGCGCACGAATTGCATTCTCAAAATCATGATTGCGTACACCTACTACAATGTTAAGCTCGCTGGAACCCTGGTCAATCATTTTTACGTTGACATGAGCATGTGCAAGCGCTGAGAATACACGTCCTGATGTACCGCGTTTTGCTCGCATACCGCGACCAACGATTGCAATCAACGAAAGGTCTGACTCTAAGTCAATCGAATCCGGTTGCACTGCCTGGTGAATGCCTGCAATCACTTCCTGTTCTTTCTCTTCAAATTCTGACTGATGTACGAAAACAGTCATCGTGTCGATTCCTGATGGCATGTGTTCAATTGAAATGCCATTATCTTCAAACACCTGAAGGACCTTACGGCAGAAACCAACCTCTGAGTTCATCATCGCCTTTTCTATTGTGATTGATGCAAAACCTTGTTTACCTGCGATACCTGTAATTGTATATTTTGGTTGTCTGCAGGTTGCTTCTACAATTAATGTTCCTTTGTCCTCAGGTGCATTGGTATTGCGAATGTTTATCGGAATACCTTCCTTGCGGATTGGGAAAATTGCATCTTCGTGAAGTACCGTTGCTCCCATGTAAGAAAGCTCGCGAAGTTCTTTATATGTAATGGCTTCAATGGTCTTCGGATTATTGATAATTCTCGGGTCTGTAATCATGAATCCGGATACATCGGTCCAGTTCTCATATACATCTACTTTTGCTGCTTTAGCAACAATGGAACCGGTGAGGTCTGAACCACCTCTTGAGAATGTCTTGATACTTCCATCCGGCATTGCTCCGTAGAATCCCGGAATTACTGCACGTTCTATTTTCGCTAATTTTGCAGAAAGGACATCATTTGTTTTGACATCATCAAAACGTCCTTCTTTATCAAAGAAAATAACTTCAGCAGCATCTATAAACTCATAGCCAAGATAATTTGCCATGATAATACCATTTAAATATTCGCCTCTGGATGCTGCATAATCACTACCTGCTTTATTTTTGAAATTATCCTTAATCACTTCAAACTCTTTATCCAGAGATAACTCCAGCTTAAGTCCATCGATAATCTCATTATATCTCGCTTTAATGCCGTCTAAAAGGTCTGCAAAATCATTTCCTTTCTCTGCAACCGCATAGCATCCGTATAGCATGTCCGTCACCTTGGTATCGCTTGAAAAACGTTTCCCAGGTGCTGACGGCACCACATATTTTCTAGATTTTTCCGCACGGATAATCGCGCCTACTTTTTCAAACTGCTCTGCACTTGCCAGAGAGCTTCCGCCAAATTTTACTACTTTCTTCATTCCTATTCCTCCCACGCCGTAACAATTTCGTGTAATGGCTTTCGTACTTTCTTTCGTGTTACTTCAACTAACTGAAGCTTCGTAACATCCACAAGAGATGTCGCTATCGGATCCTTCTGTAATTCTTGTCGAAATACAGATAGTAACTCATCCATATATTCCTCTTTGGAAAGATTAATAAAATCAATCAAAATGATTCCCGATAAATTTCTGAGACGAATCTGCCTTGCCACTTCCCTTGCTGCCTCAAGATTGATTTTCAAATACGCAGCATCTTTTTTCTTGCTGATACATTTCCCTGTATTCACATCTATCACAGTAAGCGCTTCTGTCGGCTGAATGACAAGATATGCTCCTGACTTTAGCCACACTCGCTCTTTGAGTGCATTGGCAAGTTCCACCTCAATGCCATATAGTTTATGGAGCGGAAGCAATTTGTCTTCGTACAAACGAAGTTTATCAAAATCTTCCGGCTGTTCCTTCTCTATATAGCCTTTTGCCTCAATATAAATAGTTTTATCCTCAATTACAATATCTGTCAATCCCTCTTGGTAAATATTTTTCATTTCTGACAAATATTCTTTCGGTGCTCCTAACAAGCACGAGTAGCAGATTCTGGTACTTGCCTGCTCCTTGAGGAGCTGATATTCCTTACAAAGTTTTTCAAGTTCTGCCCGTAATAGTTCCGGATTCGCATCCTTCGCATTTGTGCGCATAATAATACCGAGCTCTGATGTTGCATACTCTGATGCCAGTTCAATCAGTTCCACTTTTTCCTCTTTTGAGAGCTTTGCAGATGCACCAACACGAGTATCCCCATAGGTGAGTACCGCATATTTGCCTGTCAAATTTAATTTGCTGCTGACAGTAGGTGCCTTTGTCTTCACCGCTTCTTTGGAAATCTGAACGAGCAGTTCATCGCCGATGCACAGTGGCTTCTTGCCCATCTTCTTTGTAAATATCGGTGATGGATTTTCAGCAATCGCATAATAGCATTCCACTCCCGGTGCAACCTCAATAAATGCAGCATTGATATTAGCGACAATGTTTTTCACCCGACCAACATAGATGTTTCCGAGTTTTACAGTATCGTTTTCTTCATTCCTTGAAACATGAAGTTCCACTACTTTTTCATTTTCTAAAACAGTCGTAATAACCTTGTCTTCTATCTTAGTAATAATCAGTTTACGATTCATTCTTACACCTGATCCAAACTTACGAATTTTTTATCCTCTTCTGTTCCTGCATTTGCATACACATCCAGACGATGATGTGCAAAAGACACAGAATCTGTATCAACTCCGAGAAAACTGCAGAGTGCCTGCATCACAAGTTCTGGTTTTAAGTTCTCTACACTTCCTGTTGCTACCAACATATACACGCTGTCGTCACGCAGCTCAAACTTGTAAATCATCGGCTTAATGTCAACTTCTTTTTCGCTTTTCTTTGTCTTTTTCACAATGGAAATGCTTGGTTGACTCATGAAGCCTTCCGCTTTCTCTTTCCAGCCTTCCGGAAAATTCCCGCATTTCAAACTTGACAAATAATCGGCAGCAGCCACAATCGACATTCCCGTCTGCTTCTTATCATCAGAAATGCGCACCATGTTCACAATCTCGATGCCTTCTACAACTGTCTCATTCATACGCGCAACCGCAGCCTGCATATCAATATCTTCCGTGAGTTCAATATCAAAATATTCTCCGTCACTGGTCACACCAACACCAAGCGGATTGGCAAAAGACATAATCATGTGTGGGCTAAAGCCTCCGGTAAAAGCAATCGGAATATCCGCACGTCTCATAACCTTTTGAAAGAAACGCATCACATCTAAGTGTCCAATGAATTTCATCACACCATATTTGCGAAATTTGATTCTAGCTTTCAAAGCACACACCTCCCCCAAATGTTGCTGCACCACAGCCTGCACATTGCATACGACAGTTCGGTGTCACTTTTTCTTCCAGTGCATTCTTCCACTCGCGTTTCAGGAACTCCTTAGATACACCGATATTGATGAAATCCCAAGGAAGCACTTCATCCAAATCACGCTCTCTGAGATTGTAGAACGCAATATCAACGCCTGTATTTTCAAATGCCTGCATCCACAAATCGTAGCGGAAATGCTCACCCCAGGAATCATAGATGCATCCAAGTCTGTACGCCTCTAATAAAGCCTTAGAAACGCGTCTGTCGCCGCGGGCAAACACACCTTCAAGAACTGTCGCATCTGCCTCATGCCAGTTGTATTTCAAACTCTTGTGATTGAGCTGCGCCTTCATTTCGTGATTCACTACATTTGCTTTTGCAATATAATCTTCTTTATTTAACATCGTCGCCCATTGGAATGGGGTAAATGGCTTTGGAATAAAGAATGAAGTACTTGCCACAATCTGACATTTTCCGTTTCTCTGGTCTTTTGGTATCTCATAGTAGCGTCTTGCTACTTTATCTGCTAAATGCGCAATGGCCTTCATATCTTCCTCTGTCTCTGTCGGAAGTCCCAGCATGAAATATAATTTCACGCGACTCCAACCTCCTTCAAATGCCTGTCCGGCACCTTCGAGAATAATCTCCTCAGTAAGGCCTTTATTGATGACATTGCGAAGTCTCTGTGAGCCTGCTTCCGGAGCGAAGGTAAGACTGCTCTTTCGAATATCCTGCACCTTGCTCATCACATCAAGTGAAAACGCATCGATGCGAAGGGATGGTAAAGAAATATTGATTGCTTTTCCCTTAAATTCTTCAATCAAGAAGGTTACAAGCTCTTCTAGTTGTGAATAATCACTGGAACTTAGTGAACTTAATGAGATCTCCTCATGCCCTGTGTTCTTCAACATTTTATATGCGTAATCTTTTAACACTTCTACATCGCGTTCTCTGGTCGGACGATATAGCATACCTGCCTGGCAGAAACGACATCCTCGGATACAGCCACGTTGAATCTCAAGCACCACACGGTCCTGTGTTGCCTTAATAAATGGAACAACCGGTTTCTCTGGATAATAAGTGTTTGAAACATCCATTACAATCTGCTTCTCGATTACCGGCTTTGCATGTTCATTGTTTGGAGTGAAACTTTCTATCGTTCCATCCTCGTTGTAAGTCACATCATAGAACGCCGGCACATACAGTCCCGGAATCTCGGCAGCCATCTCCAAAAATTCTTTTCTGGATTTGCCGGATGCTTTCCATTCTTTATACATGTCCATCAGGTTATCATACTCGGTCTCACCCTCTCCGATATAGAAAATATCAAAGAAGTCTGCAAGCGGTTCCGGATTATAAGTACATGGTCCTCCACCGATTACAATCGGATGTTCCTCAGTTCTATCTTTTGCAAAAAGCGGAATCTGAGCCAAATCGAGTATCTGCAGGATGTTGGTGTAACACATCTCGTATTGAATCGTAATACCGATAAAATCAAAATCCTTAATTGGATCCTGTGATTCCAATGCAAAGAGCGGAATCTGTTCTTCTCTCATAATCTTGTCCAAATCTGTCCAAGGCGAATAGACGCGTTCACACCACACATCATCTCTGCGGTTTAACATATCGTAGAGAATCTGAATGCCAAGGTGTGACATACCAATCTCATAAACATCCGGAAACACGAAAGCAAAGCGAACATCGATGTCCGCTTTGTTTTTCATGACTGAGTTCACTTCATTTCCGATATAACGAGCCGGCTTTTCAATTTTTAATAAAATATCATCGCTTAAAGCTAGTTTTCTCAATTCAATTACCCTCTATTTTTCTAATGTCTTTCTGATTTCCTTAATGAAATCTTCTGAATTCAGCACCGTAACATTCTCTAAAGTTGTAATGAGTGCCAAGTCCTTTGTCATTTTACCACTTTCAATGGTGGAAATGGTTGCATTCTCTAATTTGTCAGCAAATTCCATCAGTTCTGTATTGCCATCTAACTCGCCGCGCTTACGAAGCGCTCCTGTCCACGCAAAGATGGTTGCAACAGAGTTTGTCGATGTCTCCTCGCCCTTCAGATGTTTGTAATAATGGCGCTGTACGGTTCCGTGAGCAGCTTCATATTCATAGTATCCATGCGGAGATACCAATACTGAAGTCATCATTGCAAGAGAACCGAATGCTGAGGATACCATATCGCTCATCACGTCGCCATCGTAATTCTTACATGCCCAGATAAATCCGCCTTCTGCCTTCATCACACGTGCTACGGCATCATCAATCAAAGTATAGAAATATGTAATTCCTGCCTCTTTGAATTTATCCGCATATTCTTTATCAAAAATATCTTGGAAAATATCTTTAAACGTATGGTCATATTTCTTAGATATCGTATCTTTCGTTGCAAACCAAAGGTCTTGTTTTAAATCCAATGCATAGTTAAAGCAGCTTCTCGCAAAACTTTCGATAGAGTCGTCTAAGTTATGCATACCCTGTGCCACACCTGCTTTGGTATAATTGTGCACAAGTTCACGCACCTCTGTGCCGTCTTCTGCCGTGTAAACGAGTTCCACTTTTCCAGGACCAGGAATTACCACCTCTGTATTTTTATACACATCACCGTATGCATGTCTTGCGATTGTGATTGGTTTCTTCCAGCTCTTTACGCCCGGCTCAATGCCTTTCACAATAATCGGTGTGCGGAAAACAGTGCCATCAAGCATGGCACGGATGGTTCCGTTCGGGCTCTTCCACATTTCCTTCAGGTCATACTCTGTCATACGAGCAGCATTCGGTGTGATTGTTGCACATTTCACTGCAACGCCGTACTTCTTCGTCGCATTGGCAGAATCCACGGTAACCTGGTCATTCGTTTCATTTCTATATTCTAATCCCAAATCATAATACTCTGTATTAAGTTCGATGAACGGCTCAAGCAATTCATCCTTTATCATCTTCCAGAGAATTCTGGTCATCTCATCTCCGTCCATCTCCACGAGTGGGGTTGTCATCTTAATCTTGTCCATTTCTACCGTCTCCTTATAAGTCTTCCTTCATGTTTAAATTCTTCATAACATTCATCATGTGCGCATTCGCCAAGATTTCTGCCGCATTGGCATCGCGATTCTTAATCGCATGCAGAATATCTTTATGTTCCTCGATAGAACGTTCCGCACGCTCCGGATTGGCCACAGAAGCCTTTCTTACCATTCTGACATATTTATGAAAGTCAGACAGCACATGCTTTAAAATACGGCTGTTTGATGCCTCATAGAGAATCTCGTGAAACTTACCATCCAGTTCCGCTACCTGTTGCGTCTGTCCTTCTTTGACACGTTTCAAATGGAACTCAGATAAAAGAATAATCTCTTCCAATTCATCAATCTGTTCATCTGTGATATGTTCTGTTGCCCATCTGACGCAGAGACCTTCAAGCAGAGAACGAATCGCATAGATATCCTTCACGTCTTTCTTCGTAATTCCGGTTACACAAGCCCCTTTATTCGGTACAATCTTAACAAGACCTTCCAGTTCTAATTGTCTGAGTGCTTCTCTGACCGGTGTACGACTGACACCCAATTCTTTTGCAATGGTATTCTCACGAAGTTCTTCGTTTTCTTTGTAGACACCATTTAAAATATTCTCTTGAATTGCTTGAAATACTCTGCTTCGCAGCGAGTAATCTTGATGTTCTTCCATGATTTCCTCCAATGAAACAATTATACCTAACAAATATAGTATAAAATTCTGGATTTTTCAAGAGTTCTTATGCATGTTTAGTCAATACTAATTTTATCTTCTTTTCTCGTATTTTTCTACAGTTCTCAGATACTGCAAAAGAGCTCTATAGCGTTCATCCAACGAACCATCATTCTCAACAAAATCCATACTCTGTGCAACTATGCCGACAAACTCTTCTGTCATACAATCCCTCATGGATTCTAAATACTGTATCTTTTCTGTTGTGGTAGACAAGTCTAAAAAATCCATAATCGAAAGATTCGCCTTTTCATCCTGTAATTCAAAACGATAGACTTGCAATACTTCCGGATATTTCTCTTTGTCTACTTTACTTACAAACATTTCAAGTGGTCTTACGTAAGTCATCTCCCCATTGACTTCCCTGTACACCACCATATCTTCCATAGTCTCTGTATATTTTGCAATTGCCATCACCTCATACAGATTTCCTTTAAAGTGTTTGTAGATTTCCCCTTTTTTTGGCATTCTAAATTCCATATTTCCCCCCGAATTTAAAAACTACGGTGTGTATACTTATATCTTCCTTCTACACCGTAGTTAAACAATATTCTATTCGAATTTTTCGTGCACATTACGGTGTTTTTGTGATAACTGGCTGATTTAATACAACTTGGCACTGATACTCTTTGGCTTATAACCCGCATCTTCAAGGGCTTTCAAGATTTCTCTCTTGTGTTCCGTACCGAAGGACTCCAGAGTGATACGAAGTTCCACGGCTGCGTTACGGTTTGTACTTACAAACTGATTGTGTTCCAATTTGATAACGTTACCTTGTGCCTTTGCAATCGTGTCAGCTACGCGCACAAGTTCACCCGGTTTATCCGGAAGAAGCACGGATACAGAGAAGATTCTGTCTCGCTGAATCAGACCGTGCTGCACAATAGATGACATTGTAATCACATCCATGTTACCGCCACTTAAGATAGCAACTGCTTTTTTTCCTGTAAGGTCAATCTGCTTCAGTGCTGCCACCGTAAGAAGACCGGAATTCTCAACTACCATCTTGTGATTTTCCACCATATCAAGAAATGCACCGATAAGTTCGTCATCTTCTACCGTAAGCATCATGTCTACACTTTCTTTGACATATTGAAGTGCATGTTCACCAACTGTTTTTACAGCAGTACCATCTGCAATTGTATTGGCACTGTCAAGTGTCACAACCTCTCCTGCTTCTAATGACGCAGACATACTTGCTGCCTCAATTGGTTCCACACCGATGACCTTAATCTTAGGATTCAGCATCTTAGCAAGTGTAGCTACGCCACTGATAAGGCCACCACCGCCAACCGGAGCAAATATGTAATCTACTGTTGGAAGTTCCTGAATAATCTCCATACTGATGGTTCCCTGACCGGTAATCACATCATCATCATCAAACGGGTGAACAAAAGTACATCCTGTCTCTTCCGCCATTTGGCGAGCCTTTTCGCAGGCGTCATCGTACACATCTCCGTGAAGAATTACCTCTGCACCGTAAGCTTTTGTACGGTTTACTTTGATAAGTGGTGTAATGCTAGGCATCACAATCGTTGCCTTGCAACCAAATTCCTTTGCAGCATAAGCAACACCCTGCGCATGATTACCTGCTGAGGCTGTGATAATGCCTTTGGCACGTTCTTCATCTGTCAGAGTGCTAATCTTGTAATATGCACCGCGAAGCTTATATGCGCCTGTGTGCTGCATGTTCTCCGGCTTTAAATAAATTTTACCGCCGGTCTGCTCGCTCAAATATTCACTATATACTAGTTTTGTCGGCTTTGTGACCTTCTTTACCACTTCACTTGCCAACTCGAAATTCGCTAAAGTTAACATATATTCCTCCAATTATTCTTCCGTTGCAAACAATGCGTTTACAAAATCATCAGAATTAAATTTCTGTAAATCATCGATAGTTTCTCCAACACCGATATATTTTACCGGAATGCCAAGTTCTGCCTGAATTGCTACCGCAATACCACCCTTGGCTGTACCATCCATCTTCGTAAGAACAACACCGCTAATGTCGGTTACGTCCTTAAACTCTCTTGCCTGGGCTAACGCATTCTGTCCTGTTGTTCCATCTAGGACAATCAAAGTCTCGCGATGTGCTTCCGGATATTCGCGTTCCAATACGCGATTGATTTTGCGAAGCTCCTCCATCAGATTCTTCTTGTTGTGAAGACGACCTGCGGTGTCCACTAAAAGAACGTCCGCTTTTCTTGCCTTTGCAGCAGCAACTGCATCATACACAACCGATGCCGGATCAGAGCCTTCCTGCCCGCCAATCAGGTCCGCCTCTGCACGATTCGCCCATTCTTTCAATTGCTCACCGGCCGCAGCACGGAAGGTATCAGCGGCTGCAAGAACAACCTTTTTGCCCTGTGCACGAAGCTTTCCTGCCAATTTACCAATCGTTGTCGTTTTACCGACTCCATTGACGCCGATAACAAGCACAACTGAGGTCTTTTCTTCAAATTCATAAGCAGCCTCTCCCACATCCATCTGTTCTTTGATGCTTTGGATTAAGAATTCTTTGCAGTCCACAGGTTCCTTGATATGGTTTACGCGAACCTTTTCTTTTAGATCATCAATGATATCCATCGTGGCATGAACGCCAATATCTCCCATGATTAAGATTTCTTCCAATTCCTCATAGAAATCATCATCAATATTTGAAAATCCATGAAAGATACTGTCAATTCCGGATACGATGTTATCCCTTGTTTTACTTAGTCCTGAAACAAGGCGTTTAAAAAAGCCTTTCTTTTCTTCTGACATAGTCCCTCCTATTTGTCGAGTTCATGCTCCAATAAGTCTACGGAAACAAGTGCGGATACACCTTTTTCCTGCATGGTGATACCATAGAGACGGTCTGCCGCTGTCATGGTACCTTTACGATGTGTGATTACGATAAACTGCGTGTGTTTTGTCAGTTTATGTAAATATCTTGCAAAGCGGTCGACATTGGAATCATCAAGCGCCGCCTCAATCTCATCAAGAAGACAGAACGGAGATGGTTTCAGGTTCTGAATTGCAAATAATAATGAAATAGCCGTCAGAGCCTTTTCTCCACCGGATAACTGCATCATGTTTTGCAGTTTCTTTCCAGGAGGCTGTGCGATGACACGAATGCCTGCTTCCAGAATATCCTCATCTTCAATCAGTTCCAATGTGCCTTTTCCGCCACCGAACAACTGTCTGAACACCTTGTCAAATTCAATGTTAATCTGTTCGAAGCTTTCTTTGAACTGTTTACGCATTGCCGCATCCAACTCTTCAATAATCTTTATGAGTGTCTGCTCTGCTTCTATCAAATCATCATGCTGTGTCTTCAAGAACTCATAACGTTCAGAGACATTTTTATAATCCTCAATCGCATTAACATTGACAGAACCCAGTGCTTTGATTTCGTTTTTGAGTCTTTGAATCTCCTTCTTCATAAAGGCAAGATCCGTCAGGTTCTCATCGCGAATCTCCATCGCACTGCTGTATGTGAGTTCATATTCCTCCCACATGTAATTGATATGTTTCTCAGAAGCCTCCTCGTATCCTTCGCGTCTGCTGGTTAGGCGGAACGCTTCTTTATCAAGCTCTGCCATGTGTTTTGAAAGTTCTTCACGTTTCGCAAGGAACTCCTTATGCTTCTTATTCAGTTCTTCTTTCTCAGCAACATATTTCTGAATCTCTGCTTCAATCTCTACAAACAATTCTTTTGAATCCGCAATCGTCTGATGAATATTGGCAATCTCTTCTTCTTTTGCTTTAATTTCCTCTGAAGCATCGCCCTTGCTTGCGTCTAACGCTGACAATTCTTCTTTGAACTTATGAATCTCATCTAAGATACGAGCCTCATTCTCTGCCGTGAACTGTAACTTCTGCTCGAAGGATGCATATGAAAGATGCACTTGTTCTGTTTCCTGCATCTGCTTTCCTTCTAATTCTCGCATTTCTTCTAATTCTTTTTGGCTCAACTCTGAATTCGAATGAAGTTCTTGTTCCAGTTTCTCTGAAATTTCTAATTCTACCCGAATAGACTCATGATTATCTTTGATTTCTTCAATCTGAGCCTCTAACTCAGCACCTTCCAGATGAATCTGTGTTACAAGTTCTTTTGCTTCTGCTTTCTTGGCAAT
Organism: Faecalimonas sp.; assembly: GCA_045630205.1. Taxonomy (GTDB): domain Bacteria; phylum Bacillota; class Clostridia; order Lachnospirales; family Lachnospiraceae; genus Faecalimonas. Next base: position 12,787 of record JAZQSP010000017.1, read on the forward strand.
CATCTGGTCCATATTCATCTTTGCCGTATTTTGAACAACATATGCCTTTTGTAGCTCAGCTTTGATTTCTTCTATCTTAGCATAATATCCAGCACGTTCTTCCTTACATCCTTCAATTGCACGCTCCAACTCTTCCATCTGTTGTTTTAAACGTACAACCTTTTTCTCTAACTCTTCGACTTCACGTCTTCTGCTGAGAAGATTACTTGAATTCTTAAATGCACCACCGGTCATGGCGCCACCTGCGTTAATAAATTCACCTTCCAATGTTACCATTTTAAGAGATTGTTTATATTTTCTTGCCAGACGAATACCATCATCAATGTGTTTTACTACAAGGATTCTTCCGAGTAAATGTTCTGCTAACACTTTATATGTTTCATCTACTTTAACTAAAGAACTTGCAATGCCAACAACACCTTGTTCGCCTAACACTTCTTTTTCTCTCTTACCTTCCTGCGCAGTAATACCTGTGAGCGGAAGGAATGTTGCACGGCCAAACTTATTTTGTTTCAAATACTGAATCATACGTTTAGCTGTTTCTTCATTGTCAGTAACGATATTTTGAATATTACCACCAAGAGCTGTCTCGATTGCAATCTCGTAAGACTTATCAACCTTGATAATATCCGCAACAACCCCATGGATTCCCTTCTCATCATCCTTTTTCTCCATAACCTTGCGAATGCTGTTACCATAACCGTCATAGCGTTCAGTCATGTTTTTCAAAGATTCCAAGCGCGATTCCTCTCGATGATAAGAAGTCTGGCCTTCACGAAGTTCTTCTGATTTCTCATTGATTGTTGTCTGTAATTGCTCAATCTCAGCCTCATACTTCTTTGTCTCATCGACATAACCGATAATGGTTGAAGAGATTTCTTTCAATTCATTTTCATACCGAAGAATAAATTCATCATATTCTACTGCTTCACTTTCAGCAGAAATCAGTCTCTGATTGAGTTCAGACTTTCGAACCTGAATCTGCTCCATCATAGTATCGTATTTCTGAATCTTAGCTCTTGTGGATGAACGGTTATTGAGAAGTTCAATCAAGTTGTTTTTGCCGTCCTCCATAGCTCCTGCAAGCTCAGCGATGCGTGTCTGAATACGAATGAGTTCTTCTTGAACTTTCATCTGCTGCGCACTTTTTTCATCAATCTGCGCCTGTAATTCAGCCTTCTCTGTTGCAAGAGACTCCAAACTCTTTTCACGTTCTTCAAGCTCAGCCACAATCGCAATAGAACGCTGCGCCAAATGCTCATCATTCATTCTTGCAGTATTAATCTGTTCCTTTAAAAGCTCAATCTGACCTTCTAATTGCTGTTTTAACAAGGTCGTCTCATTGAGTTGACGTTTTGAACGTTCTAACGCAGCGTCAATCTCATCTGTTTGAACTTCAATTGCCTCATACTCTGCCTTTGTATTATCATACTGAGCAGTTGCAGCATCAAGCTCATCCTTTGTAATCTGAATCTTTTCATCTAAAGACGCGATCTCTGCTTTCAAACGAGAGGTCTCCAATAAAAACATATTGATATCATATGTCTTTAAGGATTCCTTTTTCTTTAAGTATTCTTTCGCAACCTCTGATTGCTTTTGAAGTGGTCCAATCTGTTTCTCAAGCTCAGACAAAATATCTGTCACACGGAGAAGGTTCTGACGTTCCTCCTCCAGTTTTTTCACAGACATGTTCTTACGTCTTTTGAACTTGACAATACCTGCCGCCTCGTCAAAAAGTTCTCTTCTCTCTTCCGGTTTACCACTCAGAATCTTGTCAATCTGACCTTGTCCGATGATAGAGTAACCTTCTTTACCTATACCGGTATCATAAAGCATCTCGTTGATATCCTTCAGACGACATACATTCCCGTTAATCAGGTATTCACTTTCGCCGGAGCGATAAAGTTTTCTGGTAATCGTAACTTCATTGTAATCGATTGGCAAATGATGATCCTCATTGTCCATCGTGATAGATACAGTGGCATAGCTAAGTGGCTTACGCATCTCTGTGCCGGAGAAAATAACGTCCTGCATGTTACCGCCACGAAGCTGTTTTACGCGCTGTTCACCAAGCACCCAACGCACTGCGTCCGCTACATTACTCTTTCCACTACCATTTGGTCCTACAATACCAGTGATTCCGTTATGAAAATCAAATACAATCTTATTTGCAAATGATTTGAATCCCTGTACTTCAATACTTTTTAAATACATCTCACACCTACTTTATATTTTTCTTGTGTAATTTTAAAATTGCATGATATGCTGCTTCCTGCTCTGCAGCCTTCTTCGTTCTTCCCGAACCGTCTCCGTAGCATTCCTCACCAATGTGAACTTCTACCGTGAATTTTTTGTTATGGTCCGGCCCTTCTTCTTTGATCATTTGATAAGAAACCTTCTCCTCAAAATGTGCCTGAACAAGTTCCTGCAGGATAGTCTTGCTATCATAAAAGAGCTTCTTGTGTTCCAAATCATTCAAAACAAACTTAAGAATGAACTCTTTTGCACTAGCAAAACCACCATCTAAATAAATTGCACCAATCAATGCCTCCAAAGCATCTGACGTAATAGAATCTCTGCTTCTTCCGCCCGTCACTTCTTCGCCTTTTCCAAGAAGCAAATAATCACCTAGGTTAATTTCTCTTGCACAGAATGCCAATGACGGTTCACACACCATGCTGGCACGCATTCTTGTGAGTTTCCCCTCCGGTGTCTTTCGATTACCGAAAAACAAAAATTCACTAGAGATTAGTTCCAGGACAGCATCTCCCAAAAATTCCAATCTTTCATTGCATTTGTATTTTGGCAAATGTGCTTCGTTTGCATAAGAGCTGTGCATAAGAGCTGAACTCAGCAGCTCTTTATCGCGGAAATTATATTCAATTTTACGTTGTAATTCTTCTAACTTCTGTTGCATAGTCCCCTCTGATTCTGTTTCTTAACATGCGAAAAAGCCCTTCTGGGCTTTTTCGGAATATAAACTAATTCACTGCACTTTTGATTTGTTCTACTGCATCTCCAACGGTAACAATCTTTTCAGCGTCTTCGTTTTCGATTTCAACATCAAATGCTTCTTCAATTCCCATAATAATTTGGAAAATATCCAATGAATCTGCACCCAAATCGTCAACAAATGTTGTCTCCATTTTGATGTCTTCTTCTGACACATTTAATACATCAATAATAATTTCTTTTAATTTTTCGAATTCCATTTTCTCTCTCCTTTTGGCTCTTACTCTTTCACTTGGATACGTTCACGTATCTTTTCATTAATCTGTTGTTCTTTGAACGTAACACATTGAATAATAGAATTGCACACTTCAATTGCTTTTGAGCTGCCGTGTGTCTTTACAACAAGGCCGTTTAAGCCAAGTAATGGTGCGCCGCCATGTTCACTGGTATCAAAACTTTTCAGCGTGTTTTTAAGTGCCGGCAAAGCTAATGCCGCACCGATTTTACTCTTCAGTGTTGACATAAGTCCGCCTTTTATTTTCTTAATCAGAACACCTGCAAGTCCTTCATACAGCTTTAATATGACATTGCCGACAAATGCTTCACATACGATAACATCTGCCAATCCTTGTGGGATATCGCGTGCTTCAATGCTTCCAATGAAGTTGATATCTTCACATTCTTTTAAAAGTGGAAACGTCTCTTTGACAAGTGCATTTCCTTTTTCCTCTTCTGCACCGATATTCACAATCGCAACCTTCGGATTCTTAATTCCTACGACGTGTTCCATATAAATAGAACCAATCTTTGCAAATTGTACCAAGTGAGAAGATCTTGCATCCACATTCGCGCCACAGTCGATAAGTAGAGATACTCCATTCGCTGTCGGAATCAGTGGTGCTAACGGTGGTCTCTCAACGCCTTTGATACGTCCGACAATCAATTGTCCTCCGACAAGAATTGCACCTGAACTTCCTGCGGAAACAAAAGCATCTGCCTCTCCTTTTTTAACCAGATTCATTGCAACCACAATGGACGAATCTTTTTTCTTGCGAATCGCCATCACCGGTGGTTCAGCAGTCTCGATAATCTCGGATGCATGAATCACTTCAACCTGCTCTTTATTATATGTATACTGAGCAAGCTCCTGATTTACAACTTCTTCCTGGCCAACCAAAAGTACTTTTATGTCGTCTCGCAAATTAACTGCATCAATTGCACCTTTGACAATTTCGCCCGGAGCATTGTCTCCTCCCATAGCATCTACTGCTACTTTAATAATTTCTGACATGTTGTTACCTCCTGACTAACGTAATTTTACTAGACATTCCTATAAAAATCAACAGTAATTTACGAAAAAAAGATGTAAAAGCATCGCTTTTACATCTTTTAAGTGACTAAAACTATTCTGCTGTTGCTACGATTTCTTTTTTGTTGTAAGAACCGCAAGCCTTGCATACTCTGTGTGGCATCATTAATTCTCCACATTTGCTGCATTTTACTAAGTTTGGAGCACTCATTTTCCAGTTTGCTCTTCTTTTATCTCTTCTTGCTTTAGAAGATTTATTCTTTGGACAAATTGACATAGGTTACACCTCCTTAAAATTCTTAAACACATCACGGATAACTGACATTCTAGGGTCAAGACTTGTATCTTCGCAGTTACAAGTTCCCTTATTTAGGTTTTGACCACATGTGTTGCAAATCCCTTTACAGTCTTCGCTACATAGAATTTTCATCGGCCATCCTATCAACATCTCATTATAGAGCAACTTGTCTACGTCAAGATTATATCCGTCAATATAATTTTTTTCATCCAATTCATCTGTCTG
>JAZQSP010000018.1:0-26759 GCA_045630205.1 Faecalimonas sp.
AGGTACCGCTAACACCCCGGCTGCACGGTTACTAATTATACTATCCTTTTCGTGTGAATGTCAATGCTCTTGGCGTTTTTTCTCACGTAATTCTTGGAAAAAATGTTTCATCATCTGACTGCATTCGTCACCCAAAACACCAATTTCCAATTCCACCTGATGGTTGAATTCTTCCATTTGTAATAAATTTAAAATCGAACCGGCACATCCTGCCTTCGGATTCATACAGCCAATCACTACTTTTTTCATACGTGACTGTACAATGGCACCGGAACACATTTGGCACGGCTCCAATGTCACATACATCGTACAATCCTCAAGCCGCCAGTCTCCCATCTTCTTGCAAGCCTTTCGAATCGCAGCTATCTCAGCATGTGCCAACACATTTTTATCAATGGTTCTGCGGTTATAACCACGCCCGATAATTTTTCCGTCATAGACAATCACACATCCTATCGGGACCTCACCGAGTGCATAAGCCTTTTTCGCCTGCCTTACGGCCTCTTTCATATATTTTTCATCTTGATTCATCTGTTGTTCACCTTTATTCGTATTGAGAAACTAAAACACTGTCCCTCTCTCATAGTATACTCTATGTACGCGGAATCTGTCGACACCAATATCCGAAATCTTCATAGGTATTTTTTTCATTCTCCTCTAACTGAATCTCATGATTCGTGAGTCTCCGAAACTCCGGAAATCCGAACGCGTTTGCCGCCTCCTGCTCTCTCTCATGAAAGATTCCCGGAACACCAATCCAAACATTGCCGTCTTCCTCCATATACAGTAAATGGTGATAATTGTAAAAACCATGCAAAAGGAAACTGTTATTTGCAATCCGCCACTCTCTCCGTGGCAGACGCGAAAGACCTTGCCTTTGGATTTTTTCATAAATGACGTTACGCGGAGTGATATATTCCTCGATTTCCATTTCGCGGTCTTCTGTGCGTGGCGATGTCATTACCTGTGCATCTGGCACCAGCATCGTGTCTTCCGGCATTACATCTTCCGGCATCGAAGTTTTTTGGGAAGGTTGCATCTGCTGTGATCCCTCCTCCTCTTCAAACAGTTCTTCTTCCCAGCCTGCAGTATACTTCTCTCCATTATTTCTTCGGAATACAATTCCCACTACATCGTCTATTTCATTCGCATAGATATGTACCACGCTTTTATTCATCGTCTCTTCTATCTTCATAAATCCGAGGTTGCGCGCCCTTCTGCCATCACGATATTCATACAAATACTGCTTGTTCTGCTCCATATATATTCTCCTTTTCGAACATTGTCTACTATTTAATGTATTCATCTTGTCCGAAAAAAAGAACCCGGGATTCTCTCCCGGATTCTGCTATATAATTGCATTTAATTCTTGATACAACCTCTTCGCATAACTGTCTGTCATGCCACATATATAATCCGTCACAAGCAAGAGTCTCAGATACAGCTTCTCTGCCTCATCTTTCCCTGCTGCCTGCTTGTGGTATGCGCTCTTATAGTTTTCTGAGATAAATGATACCATTCGCTTCTCTATTTCACCCATCTTAACATCCGTGTCATAATAGAGTACTGCCTGCACGAATTTATCCATGAGGAAATTGAGTATCACCGATTCCGCAACTTCCATCTTATAAATCGTCGGTGTCGCAAATACTCTGCGATATGCCATGTCTCCGAGCAAATCCATCAAGCCCTCGCCATAAGTGCCACTAAAGATATCTTTACCATAAGTGCCTTCCATAATCGCGTCATAGTTTTTAGTAAAACCAAAAGTTGCGCAATTAATAAGGAAGCCCTGAACCTGCACAATCCAATTCTTCACGGCATATTCTTCCGGATTGTTCACGCCGCGATTGATTCCACTCTGATACTTATGTTCTAATTTTTCCAATGGCTTAAAGGTGTTATTCGGTTCCCTCGCCTCAAGTACACGAAGTTCCTCCTTCAACTGATGGTAAGAGATAAATCCCTTTACAAACGCATCCTCAATGTCTGCGGTCTTATAAGCAATATCGTCTGCAGCCTCCAAAATAAAGGTGAGCGGATGACGCTTTCCTTCAGTTCCGGTTTCCTTCGCTATGATCTTATAAATTTCCTGATCTGCAAGATAATAGCCCATCTTCTTGTCTTTTATATTGCCGGTAGTCTTATCGATTCCCGTTGATGCAACCGGATATTTGACAATTGTGTTGAGAAGCCCATAAGTCAGATTCATTCCATTTTCATCTACCAGATAATGGAGCTTCGTCACAAGTCTGAGTGCCTGTGCATTTCCTTCAAAATGATAAAAGTCCTCCTTCATCTGCTCTGTTAAAATGCTCTCTACTGTTTTCCCTTCGTACATCATAGTCGGAAGGTTTTTCTTAAACCAATCACGGATAATGCATTCTCCAAAATGACCAAATGGCGGATTACCTATATCATGAATAAGGCCCGCACATTCAAGAATGTGACACATTTCCTCTTTGTGCTTCAGAGTAAAACTCGGATCCTTAATATAGGTTAAAATATACTCTCCGATATTTTGCCCAAGTGATTTGCCATATGAAGATACTTCCAGCGAATGAGTTAGCCTTGTACGGATAAAGTCGCTCTTATCCAACGGGAAAACCTGTGTCTTATCCTGGAGTCTGCGAAAAGAAGCGCTTCCTATGATTCGATGGTAGTCCTTTTCAAACTCGCTGCGCAAATCCTCTTTCATTTTGGCAGTGCCTGTCACTTCACGATGCCTCTTTGTGGATAAAAGTTTGTCCCAGTTCATAATACCCTATTGACCTCCTTCTTCCGCTTGATAGTACTCTTGCAAATACTCCTCTAAAGTAACACCAAGTTCTTGAATCTTAGCCGCATGTTCTTTACCAACATAGCGATAATGCCACGGCTCATAAATGATTCCTGTAATATTTGTCTTTTCCGACGGATACCGCAGAATAAAACCATACTTATAACAATTTTCAGCAAGCCACTTTGCTTCTTTTGTCTCTTCCTGCTTTTCATCCAATTCCGAGTACTGATTGGAAATCAAGTCAAGCGCGAGCCCCAATGCATGTTCACTCGTTCCCGGAAGCGCTACATTAAGCGCTGTCTCCTCATAAGCTTTCCAGTAACTCATTCCACTCTTTACACGATCCTTCATAGAATCTCCAAACACCTGCTCCTGGCGCTCCACGGAACGGTATGCGGAGCAAATCTCCACATGGAGTCCCTCTTTGTCTGCATCTGCAAGCATCTTACGAGCCGCATTTGCAATTCTTGTATCCACACTATATCCCGGCTGAATCTCCGTCAGTTCCGGAACATACGCTTCTTTCATAGGATGTGAGCCATTGACAAGTACAAGGTTCCACGGTAGCTCGGCTGAATGGTCGTGCAGTTCTTCCTGCAGATCATACAACTGTTTTTCCATAGAATCAAGCTTCTCATCTGCCTTCTTCTGTACCTTTGCAACTGCCTCCTGAACCTTTTCTTTGGACCTCTTCTTTTCTGAGGCCTTGCCCATTCCGCTACCCATAAAGCAGCCTACCGTTAGTGCTATGATAGCAACAATTGCTAACTTCTTTTGTGCCGGTGACATGCGCCTAAGTATTCTCCTGATTCCCTTTATGCACCAGCCTATATATTTTGCAATTCCCATTAATATCTTCATCTCTCATTTTCCCTTAAGTCATCTCGCGATGTTATTTTATAAGTAATTTTCCGCGCAATCTCCCCCAAATCTGTGCTTGGAAATATCGATACGCCATATCATAAATATATAATACTGCTTGTCCCAAAAGCAACAAAATAATTGCGGCTATTCCATTTATTTTGCCCGTAAACAAAAGACGCGGCGCCAAAAACAACGTCGGTACATAAAGCACATTAAAAAGAATGTACTTTCCAACCCACAAACATACCGTTCTGTTTTTTATTTTTTTACTGTCCGCAAGTCGATTCCATAGCCACTCCGTCATCCAGATATAAACACCCATTCCCACAAGGGTAAAACAATATAACTTATTCGGTGTCACTAAAAAATTCAGTCCACTGCTGGCAATCAAAAATGCAAGTCCTATTTTTAATCCCCACTCACGAATTGCAACCCCGACACAAAAGGACGCAGCTGCAATAAAAAACAGACTACTCGCTTCAATTGTCGAACTCAAAAACATCATTACAACAGAAAAAGCCACCAGCAATCCCGCGGTGGCCATCTTTTTCGCTCCTACATGCATGCGCACAAATCTCCTCCCATACACTCACACATAGTGTCCAAGCACCACAAATCACAACAGAGGTTCCCGGTTCCGAAACTTTGGCGTCCATAGCCACCGCCCATGGTCTGATAATGTTGCCCTCTGAATTGCAGTTGATTTGCAAAGTTCACATATTCCATGTTGTTCGGTTCCATAGCCGCTGCCTGCTTTGCATGGTCTACTGCAACAAGATTATTTCCAATTCCCATATTGGCAATTGCGCTGTAATAATACCACATCGCAGAACGGTTTCCTATATTGGAAAGAACATTCAATGCCTCATGAAATCTTCGGTTATTAATAAAGTTGCGTGCCGCCTGTAGTTCTGCCGTCTCCTGACTGCTACTCTGAGCCTGTCCGCTCGCCGAATACGCGTAGCCGCCCTCTCGTTCCTTCATAATCTGGTCATAAGCCGCCTGTACTTCCTTAAACTTTTCTTCTGCCAAGTCAGCAAGCGGATTGTCCACATATGAATCCGGGTGATACTTCTTACATAACTGTCTATATGCTTTTTTTATCTCATCATTACTTGCATTACGAGGTACACCAAGCACCTCATAAGGATTATTCACCATCTTTTTTCTTCCTCTTCTGATTAAATTTGTCCCAAACACCTGCGTACAGAATATTCCGAAGAATCTCCACATCCTCCACGCAAGGAAGCTTCTCAAAACAATGCGAACACTCTGCCAACACGAAATTGAGCATCTCCTCACATTTCTCGTCAAAATTCTCCTGCTTTGACAGGGACATCAAAGCGTTGTAATTGTTTTTTTCGATATCCTTCTCGATATCATCATAAGCATCTAATATATAGATGAACTTGCCAAGATAGAAGCCCATCTCGCGAAGTGTTTCTTCCCAAAGGTCCTTTTTATAAACAAAAAGTTCCCCCATCAGTTCGCCGAAACATCGCGACACCAGATCCACATTCGTCTCATTCTGCACCTCGCATTGATGCAAGTTTTCGAGACACCCTCGAATCACCTCGCATTTTTCCGGATAACGCTTCTTCAATTCACGGAAAGCTCTCCGATACGCGCGTTGTCCCAAGTATCCAACCTTGCTTCTCTCATCTTCCCAGTCATCAAGTAGCTTATAATACGTCAAGACGATATTCATATCCGCTGCATACTCTGTAATCTCGTTGTACAGCATCTTCTGCTTCTTGGCCGGATGAACAATACAGCGATGCTCCTCCTGCTTCAACTCACTCTCGTAGAGTGATGTGAGCAAAATCACAAGAAATGTCATATCATAAGTCAATGTCAGTTGTCCGAGAAATCCATACTTCTCTCGAAGGACCTTACAAAGTCCGCAGTAGTACGCTTTGTACTTATAGAATTCCCGCATTCGAAGCTCCGGCTTGTGTGCCGACACGTAACCAAACATGTTCTTGTTCCTTTCCCATGAATTTTTACTATTGTATCACACTCACGGATGTTTTTGTAAAAATACACAGAAATTTTATAATTTCTTTAGGAGAGATGTGCCAATACATCCTTGCGGCATATCTAATCCAAAATTATCGGAAATCGTTGCTCCAACTACTGCAAACGTATCCTGTTCCTCCAGTTCGCCTCCTGCCTCCATAGATGGCGACCATGCCAAAAACGGCACTTTCTCTCTCGTATGGTCTGTTCCGGTATGCGTCGGATCATTTCCATGGTCTGCGGTCAGAATCAGCAAATCATCTTCTCTTAAGAGCGGAAGTAGCTGCCCGAGTTTCTCATCGAATTTTCTAATCTCCTCCGCATATCCCACTACGTCTCTCCGATGCCCCCAGAGCGCATCAAAATCAACCAGATTCGTAAAACATAAGCCCGTAAAATCACGGCCTGCAAGCTCTATTGTCTGCTCCATGCCCTGCACGGATGACTTTGACTTGTTAGACTCTGTAATTCCCTCACCCGCAAAAATATCGGATATCTTTCCAACAGAAATCACATCATATCCCTGCTCTTTTAAAACGTCCAACACAGTCTTTCCACTTGGTTTCAATGCATAGTCATGCCGATTTGCCGTCCGCTTGAACTCGCCCTTTTGGAAACCTACATAAGGTCTTGCAATCACGCGCCCGACCTTCCATTCATCCTTCATGGTCAGTTCTCGCGCAATTTCACAATAATGATAGAGCGTCTCAAGTCCCATCGTCTCTTCATTTCCGCAAATCTGCAACACAGAATCTGCCGACGTATAAACAATTAAATGCCCCTTTTGAATCTCTTCTTCTGCAAGCTCCTCCAAAATCTCCGTGCCACTGGCACTCTTATTTCCAAGCACCTTGCGTCCGGTTCTCTTTTCCAATTCCTCTATCAGTTCCTGTGGAAAGCCGGTTTCCGTAAACGTCTGAAATGGTTTGTCCGTATAGATACCCATCATTTCCCAGTGCCCCGTCATCGTGTCCTTCCCGAGACTTCTCTCATTTAATTTTGCGTACTTCGCCAGCGGTGCCTGTACCGAAGAAACATTCGGCAGTTCACACAGATTGGCAATGCCGAGCTTCTGCAGGTTTGGAATGTTAAAATCCGCAGTGCGCTCCGCAATATGTCTCAATGTATTTACACCCTCATCTCCATATTTTGGAGAGTCCTTCATCTCGCCGATTCCCAAAGAATCCAGTACAATTGTAAAAATTCGCTTATACTTTTGCATACATACTCCTTTCTTTAGAAAAAATTGAAAAAATGCTTGCATTTCTACCGAAAGCATTATATAATGTACCTTGCGTTATGAAATGCAACGCGCGATTAGCTCAGTTGGTAGAGCACCTGACTCTTAATCAGGGTGTCCAGGGTTCGAGCCCCTGATCGCGCATAAGCCTTGAAATCATTGGGTTTCAGGGCTTTTTATTTTACTTTTTTATGGAGAGTAAATCCTATTCCTGTTTGTTGCGCGGACAGGTAAGCTTGTATCCCGGATTCAACAGCTTATATACGTCCCAAAACGAACTGCGGCATTTGCGTATTTTTCTGCGATACCCTCTTCCGTAGTAAAAAAAATGACACCTATGCTTCATCCTTAACACCCATTCCTTTTTACTATTAGAATATGCAGATTCACGAAACTATTTCCTTGTCGCAATTAATTTATGAATTGGATTTCCCATGGAAGAGAATTTTTCTTCATATTCTGTCATCACATTTCCTTCATTCATTTGCTCGTCGTGGTGCAAATCAAATGTCTTGCCGAGCAACTTCCAACCGGCTTCCTCCACCTGCTCCAAAGAAAACTCAAAAAGCGGACGGTTATCTGTCTTGAACTCCACTACGCCCTCTCTTATAAGCACCTTATCATATTGTGCAAAAAATTGTGTGGAGGTCAGTCTTCTTCTTGCATGTCTCTTCTTTGGCCATGGGTCTGAAAAGTTCAGATAAATCTTTGCAACCTCTCCCAGTTCAAACACATCCGGAAGTTCCATCGCATCCATACAAATGAAGCGAACATTTTTGAGTTCACAGAACTCTTCCGTATCAAATTTTTCAAGGGCACGCAAAAGCACACTGGAGTATCTCTCGATTCCTACATAATTAATCTGCGGATTCTGTCTGGCAAGATTCAAAATAAACTGTCCTTTTCCCATTCCGATTTCAATATGAATCGGATGATTATTTTGGAAAATCTCATTCCATTTTCCTTTGTATTCTTTCACATTCTTGATGGCAATCGGATGATTCTTAATCACATCATCCGCACCCGGTATATTTCTCAATCTCATATTTCGTCTTTTCCATTTCTATCGTAATGCAATTATTATACTTTAGATCATCACAAAAAGAAAGAGCTTTGGGATTTTTCTCACCCCAAAACTCTTTGGCTTATCTAAAGTCTTCTTCCTTCAAAATGATTCTGTCCGATTCATCTTTATTCTTACCTGCCATTTTATTTATCAGCTTTTTCAAGCTAGGTTTGTTCGCATTCTCAATGGCATCGTCAATGATATTCTTCACGTCCGTAACCGTTACGATCTTCTCATCTCTCTGAAGAATGTCAATCTCACTGTACAGTGCGAGAATACCCATCTCGTCAATCTTATATCCATTTTCCTTTGCATAAGTCTGCGCAAATGTCACAAGTTCATCGTTAATAAATACCGGCAGTTCAATACGGGAAGTGAATTTCTTCTTGAAGTTCGGATATTCACTGAGCATTCTGTCAATAGGTTTTCTCTCATCCTCTAACACAACGAGTAATTCTCCCGTCTGTCCTTCCATTACCTCACACAAATCTTCGATTGCTTTGCGTTTCAACTTGGAAGCTTTCTCAATGACAAGTGCGCCGCCATGTAACTTCTCAACAATCTCATAAACATCTTTCTTATTCAGAGATTCGGCTTTGACAATCGCCACCTTGCCCTGTTTCATTCTTCTTGACTTCTGAATGGCTTTTACAAGGTCTACTGCGAGAACAGTTTTTCCTGAACCCTTACGTCCGACAATCACAATATTTCCGATTCTGGACGTTCCATATCTTGACGTACACGACTCATCATCCTGAAGTACCTTTACAATCTGTTCACTCATTCCGTGAACCGGCACGAAATACGAGAACAGCTTCTTCTGTTCCTCTGTAAGCCCGGCTCTTAAACCAATTTCACTTTGTGCCTCTAAATCGTATCGTCCTTGGACTACAAATCCTGTATCATAAGACGCTCCCAAACTTACAGGAGTTGGTGGTACAACCGGTGCCATCGGCATCACAGGTACCTCTGGTTCTTCCGGGACATCTATCTGTGGAATCTCTACGGTTGCCGCATTTGCAAGTGCTTTCGCCGCAAGTGCCATGGACTGTGTGTCTCCCAATTTGATACCTTCATCTTCGTCTATCTCTTCAATCGGCTCTACGTCCTTTTCTTCTACCTGGAGTTCTTCTTCTGCAGCCTTAATCGGCATTGGTATGTTTACATCCAGTGCAGCCAATTGTTCTACAACCTTCTGCAATAATGGTTTCGATTCCTCTTCGTCGGCTGTCGCTTCTTTCTGGGTGGCCTCTTCTTCTGCTTCCACATTCGTCTTTTGCGCTTCAATTTCTGCAGATTCCGCCTCCAATTCTTCCATCAGTCTTCTGACATCATCGGAAAGAATCTCTTCTTTTTCCTCTTGAACCTCTTCTGTATCTGCTTCAGTCTGTGCTTTTTCCTGCTCTACTCTTTCAAGTTCAGCCTGAATCATCTGCGCATTTTCTTTTTGCTCTTCCTGGAAATTCTGGACAATCTCTTCAATACTAAGAGATGACTTATCCTCTATTTCAGTCTGCACCTCTTCTTCCGTTGTCACTTCCTCTTGCACGGATTCCGCTTCTTCTACTGCAGGCGCTTCTTCTGCAGGTGCTTCCGCATCTTTCTGTGGTTCTTCTTCTACAGTCGTTTCTTCCTGCAACTCCTCTACAGCCTTCTCGGTCGGACGGTTCATATACTTCTCATGCTGCAATGGTGTTAATGGCTTGTACTGCATTTTCATTTCCATTGCTTTGTATATATATTTACCCTCACTGAACCAGATAATCAGGTCGTCGCACTCTTCCAGGCATTCTGTAATCATTCCTGCTTCGCGATATAATCCAGCAAGCTCAAATGCCCATTTCTCGATATATTCTACCTTTTTAAAATCTTCCAAAACGGCAATCTGCTCTTCAATCGGAGCATTCTTTGCCTTTAATATCTTATATTTGAAGATGAAACCATTTGGATCCTTCGGTGCTAATGTCATGAATTCCTCATAACAATCCATCGCTTCCTTCAGTTCTCCCATCTTAAGTGCGAGAGTTCCCAAACGATAAATAATCTTCTTGCTCTCCGGCGCACGGTCATACGCCAAGAAAAGAATATCTCTACTCTTCTGGTATTCTTCGTTCGCTTCATACACTTCACTTACGGCATTCAGAACAGATACATTCTTAACCTTCTTCCATTCCATGCTTTCTGCGATGTCAAGAGCCTCCTTATAAGACTTTTTCTTCATATATTCAAACATTTCCTCTGTTTTTAAACGAAATTCTTGCTTGTCCACAACTTTCACCTCTAAAAGTAATATTACTTTCTTCATTCTAACACACGTAACTGGCAATGTCAAAATGGTTGTAACAAAAATGTAACAAATTTTTACACACGAAAGAGGCAGCCATCATAACACAACTTATAATGACTGCCTCTTAATTACTTTTCATATTCATTTGTATTTATTCTCAATCATTCGGAGGATATTGTGATATAAACCTGCTGCCCTTTTTCCTGTTAAAGCATTCTCAATTATCTTCTAACCTTCCTTCTGATGTTTCTTCACACATCATCTTATTTCTTTAACAGTTCTCTTTTTATGTGGTATCTTCTTCAATATGTCTGGCAAATACATCATCATTTCCTTTTTTCATCCAGATTCTTTATACTCTCCAAATTCCTCTTTTATTTTTCATATCTTTCTGGAATTATAATCTATGGTAAAGGCTTTCGTCACAGGTCATTACATCTGCCATACCACTAACATATTGAGTTGTAAATTCTACATTGTCCACTGGAGTCGAGCCTCTCTTTCTTCTTTATTCTTAATGGAATCTGTTGTTTTCCCTTAAGTTTTTTTGTTAAGATTATAATAACACCGAGGTTCTTATTTGTCAATACTATTTTTAAATAATTTTTAAGTTATTTATCTTTAATATTGTTTTGTTTGAATTGTCTGAATATTTTAAACATTCGCAACAACATCACAGATTATCTCACATACCCAATATACGTATTCCCGCTACCCTTTAACATCTCATCCAGCTTCTCAATCGAAGATGCATAAGTGCCACCATTTGTCGGGTCAATATAGGTTGCTGTCTTCGCATCATATCCAACAAAGAGTATTGCATTAGTACTGTCCTTCAGTCCAATAACCGGCACTCCCTTGTCAATCAGATAGAACATGTCTTTGACTGAACAGCCTCGGAAGCGAATTGCCTCTGTCTCAAGCTGCTCACTCAGAATCTGTTCCGGCGACTTAGATTGAAGTTCGTTCACAACATCAATGGACTTGCCTTCATAGCCAAGCACTTTTCTGACACAGGCTGCAAGATTATTTTCACCATCTTTCGCTGTGAAAGCACTTACATTAAAGTTGCGGTACCAGGCAACGCGATTGTCTGCCTCCCAGACATAGTTCTGCCCCGAAGAGACCACAAGACCGGCTAATTTCTCTGCAAGAGAGATGGCATCACCGGCCTCCTCGAATGCTCCTGACAAACGTCCGTGGCCATATACATAAAAGTACTTATCACGTACTTCGCTCTCTAATTCAAGAACCAACGCACGTTCCTGAAGCACTTGCTTCGGATGAAGTGTCTTTGCCTTTGTATCTTGAATACTCTTTGCAAACGTGAGACGATACTGCGTCTCCTTTAGGTCCGTCCAGTAAGATTTTAGAACCACCTGCTCATCGGAAGATGTCTCATTGTTCGTAATATAATCTTCGGAAATTTCTTTGAAGAGATTCCCTTCCTTCACGCCTTGCTTTAGGGTAATCATATTGTTGTCAACCACAGCACGAAGTACATATACATTCGGCTGCTCATAAGTCTTTATTATCTTGTTTTTTGCATTGCGAATCTCTACTCTGTACATCGCCTGCACATTAGTTCCGGAAGTGTCAACACCGGCATACTCTGCCTTAGAGATTCCGTACACGAAGTCATTTCCTACAAATCCTAATGGAACACTAATCTCTCCTGCTCCGGCGGAAATATCCTTCTTGCTATCCTTCGCAAAATCCAACACTTCTGTCACAGTATTACCATCTACATTCTTCTGATAGGCAAACAAATGCCCATCACCCGAAGCTACGTATTGCCCTTTTTTAAGCCCCTCTACCAACACAGAACTTGTGCCATCCGCCATATTGAATTTTCGAAGTGTACCATTTGAAAGAACATATAACATATCCTGTTTGTGATTGTAATATGCCGACTCGCCCAACCTCTTTTCCATTACCGCTTGTGCCTCTGTACTTGGAATAAATGCAATCTCCTTGGTACAATTTTGACTTGCATAGTAATAGTAAATGGCGATTCCGGATTCTCCTTCATGTTCTCCTCGATTCATATATCCGGAAACCGCGAATGTCATATTTCCGTCATCTTCCATAGAAAGAATCTTGATCGCATGTGCATCCGTTAAATGACGCATATCCTGTTTTTCCGCAGACACAAAACTGAATACCAAAGACAAGGCGTCCTCTTCGCGCTGATAATTCCACAATTCATTTGCCTGCACAAAGGCAACAATGCTTCCTTTCGGATTGACTTTATAAGGCGTATCTTCCCTTGCGATTCCAAGTATCACACCTTTCGAACTCAGAGTGACATTTGAAGTATTAAATACCTCTTCCATCGTTCTGTCATATTCCAGCAGATAAACACGTTCCTTACCATAAGCAACCTTAAAAAACTCTTTTACTTGATAAAGTTCCTTTTCATTGTTATCTCCTTCGCATTCCACCTGATAGCGTAATAGCACCGAGGTGTATGCTTTTTTCACCTCTTTAATCTCATACTGCGGTTCATAAACAAATTTTGGCTTAAGACTTCCCCACATAATATGTTGGAGATTCGAATGGATGGTAACGTGCTGCAGAGTTGTATTGTCTCCTTCCGCATTTGACTCCATTACTTTCTTGACTGCATCTTCGTTCTGTTGTGTAAAAATATTTGTGTGGAGTTCCTCGATATAATTTACACAATCTATCACATGATAATCCTGCTCCTTCATGACCCTTGTGTAATAATAGATTGGCGTCTCTTTGCAATGCAACGTAATCTTCAGAATCGCCTCCTGACCTTCCGCCAGTTTCGCACCCATCTTGAGTTTGACGGTCTCTTTTACTTTTTCGAGACGTTCCTGATAAATCTTTTCCTCTCCGTCCAAGCTGTATATTTGGTATGAAATCGCGTCGACACTCTCTACATTATGATGTATCATCATCTCCAGTTTTTCGGAATCATCATAGACAGAAATGGTATCCCTCACTGCAGACGGTTTCATCTCTCTCTTGTGTCCCACCAGCATGTTTGCATCTCTGCCTGCAACCTTGAATGATACTGTCGGCAAAGTTGCTAAGCTCATATCCGCCGTCAAACTTACGCTTCCACGATTAGTCAAAAAACTAAATATAACGATAGCCAGAACAAATACAACTGATAAAACAATAATGCGTATTGTCCGTTCCTTCATCTCTTACTCTCCTCTTTCTTTCAACAATTTCGCCAGTGTCGGCGCAACATGGAAAAATCCTTCTAGTTCTCTCATGCTCTCCTGATTATCTTTCTTCTTCCCGGTCTTCACCGCACGAATCAGAATATTTTTCGACGTATGCTCCATATCAATAAATTCCAAAATCTGCGCATCATATCCCTGACTTTCCAAATACTCTGCACGCATCGCATCCGTGAGCAGCGCCGCCATTCTTTCCTTGATAAGACCATACTTGAATATCGGTGCAAGCAAGTCATTTTTCATCTGTCCGTTCAGTTCATGCTGACAGCATGGCACAGACAAAATCACTTTCGCGTTCCAACTGACCGCCTTATCCAGTGCAAAATCAGTTGCCGTATCACAGGCATGAAGTGTCACAACCATATCAACCTCATCCACACCTGTATAATCCGCGATATTTCCCTCTAAGAATCTTAATTTCTCATATCCATACTTCTCACTGAGTTCATTGCAATGACGAATCACGTCTGTTTTTAAGTCCAAGCCAATAATGCGCACATCCAGATGCTTCATCTCGTGCAGATAGTAGTACATGGCAAATGTGAGGTACGATTTGCCACATCCAAAGTCCAATATCGTAACCTCTCTATTCTTATCCAGTTGTGGCAAAATGTCCTCGATAAATTCCAAAAAACGATTGATTTGACGGAACTTATCAAACTTCGTGCGCACAATCTTACCCTCGGCTGTCATAACACCAAGGTCCTGCAAAAACGGCACCTCTGTTCCTTCTTGCAAGATATATTGCTTGTTGCGATTGTGAGATAAATCTACCTGTTTCACACAACCTGCCTGCTGTTTCTTCTGAATGGTCACTTTCCCCTTCTTGCTCAACAAAACGGTATAGCGGTACTGCTTTGTTTCCATCTGCATCTGCTTGAACTGCTGCATGTAATCCGCAAGCACATCTGCCGCCTGCTCTGTTTCATAATTATTATGAAACACCTGGTTGTTCTTATGCTCTTCGCATTGAAACAAAAGTGTGTCTTTCTTAAGTATCGGACGCACTTTTACCTTCTGGATGCCACCTTTATCTTTGGGATTACTGAGAGTTGCTCCCAGGAAATCTATGTTTAAACTTTGTTCTAATAAGCTTCGAATCTCTTTCATGGGATACCTCCTGCATTTTTAAGACACCCTATTCCTTTTGGTTTGCCGTTGTGGTTTTTCCACACCACTTCGGACCTCCATATTAGTATTGTTTTATCACGTTGTCAATATATATTCGGTGTCTTTGATGTGATTTTGAATAATGTTTGCATTTATATTTTTCATATCTATCCCTTTCTCTGCTCCTCTTTTTAGTTGCAAGGGTTACATCTCGCTTTGCAATTCATCGGCATTTTTTGAAGATTCATTCAAGTGTAGGAAATAGAGAATCCTCGGCAAACGCCGAGGATTCAATAATTCTTTTTTAGTTCATTAATAATTTCTTGAATTGTCTCAATATTTTCCTCTAATGTATCCGCAATCTGTTCCACAGAACAATTTTTTGCCAGTTTTTTCTGCACCAGTTCAATCAGTTTGTCACGTTGTCCTTGCTGCAGCCCTTGCTGTAGCCCTTGTTGCATCCCTTTCTCAAGTCCTCTTTTTGTTGCATCTTCCTCTACAAAATCACTGTAATTACACATAGAATTCGCTCCTTTCTTAATCGCCTCTGTCATGCGCATACCAAATTCTTTTTCTAATTTTTCTTCTTTTTCCTGTACTGTCATTCTTGATGAAAATAACGTCTCAAGCATCTGGTGCAGTTCACTTCCTGTTTCTAATTTTCTATTCACCGCAAGACGTACTGCTATCACGTTCATTAGATTATACCGCTCTTCCTCTACATACTCACCATATAAACTGTTATGAGTTATGTTATAGGATGAGATGGTATGAGCCGCATATTCCGGTGACTCCATAAATAACCAGATGGAATATACTTTCTTCAAATCACCGTAATCATCATGTCGAAACTCTGTATCTTTCTGTTCTGATACCATTCTAGCACAGTAAAACAGCGCGCGCAATATCCAAGGATATGTTAAATGATACGATTTTTGTGCCTCTACATTCAAAATTAACTTTACCCTTTCTTTTCCTTTCGTTACTGCATAACATCGGACATCGAAAAATACTTCTCCCTCATTCGGAATCTTACTCTCCGTATTCATTCCGATAATAGCTTCTGTTTTTCTTTTCCCCGGATGAACGGGATGTGTACCTATTTCAGGTTCTCCTTCTATACAGCCTTCAATTTCTTCATATGTATAATCCCGAAATTCTTCTACTGTGTGTTTGAGTATCCAGGAAAGCACCTGCTTATTTGCAAGCAACTGTTTCGCATTTTCATCCATTTTACTTTTCGCATCTGCAACTTCAATACTATTTGCCAAATGTGTCTTTTGTTCTTCGCTCATTTGTTTCCTCCTAATTTAAATGTTTTCGCACTACTACAAACTTAAATTAAGACTATAACAATCATAAATACCACTCTCCCATATTCAGTTTCATCAAATTGAATTTCACGACTGATACGTCTTGAAGTTCAGATGCGTTCTCAAAAACGCCTAACGCATAGAATGATTTGATTAAATCTGCGTTTTGTTTGATGTGTAAATATTATAGCATGTGAATGCCACTACATACAATCATTAAAATGTGCACAACTAGGAGAAACATGTGAATAGGGTGTGGATAACTAGCAAAGTTATCCACACCTCACAATGAAATCTTTTTTGTTTGATGGCTCATCTCATTAGTTGCCAACCCATAATGCATTTGTTGATGAACTGCTGGCATCACTACCCGCATAATGATAACATCTCACGCGATAATAATATCCACTCGCAACCGTATATGTTTTACTAATTACAGCAGAATATGAGTTGTAATTCGTCTGCGTCCAAGACGTAACTCTCGCCCATCCGCCATCTGAATCCCTTCGTTCTAAGATAGCTGTCACATCAACAGTACATTTCACATTTGCATTTGTCACACCGCCTGCTCCAACTTTTGAGGATGATATCTTGTTAATAATGGAATAACCGTCCGAGAAATACACTCCCCATGTTTGATTCTGGGCATATCCTATCAACACATCATCCGTTAATATATCTGAGAGTTCAATATCTTCACTGTCTACTTCTGCCTTTACTTCTATTCTAGGGTTTATGACTCCTACCACACATAACGTAATTGCTAATAACAAATTAAATATCCTTTTTTTCATTTAAGAAAAACCTCCTATGTATTACATCATTGTTGTTTGAATTTTAAATTCATCACAATCTTCTCTACTTCATCCTGATTCATATCCAATGCTCTGCACATGTATATCATATCTTCGTACATAAAATGTATTGCCCATTTTTGTTGTCCCGAATCTGCTATACGGTATTCTGTAACCTTAACTTCTACGTTTTTGACTGTCATTTGATACTCTTGTACTTTCTCATCTTCAATGACTGTACCAAACGATGCCTCGCGAAAGTTCGGTCTTATAATATATGTCAAGCTCGTTTTATCATCCATTTCATATATCATATTCACACACTGTATGCCCTGATTAAATGTTGCCTCATAAAACTTCGTATTCTCTGGAAGATAACCAAGTTTGACAGGTATAACATCATATACCTCTTCAAATTTTTCATAAACCTCATCTTCATGAAGATATAAAATAGGTTCTACTTCATCCGAATCAACAACATCTTGTTCCCCACCCGTAAACAATCTAGTGACAAAATTAAAGATAGATTTTTTCTCTCCTATACTCACCGTACCAAACGCCAGCACGAATACTACTGCAGCCACGAGTATAATAGAACGATTCAGTCTACGTCGTTTCATATAAGACTTGCCTATCTGAAGATACTCTCTGTCTTCCTCCGATAACTGAGCATATACTTTTTGCCTTT
This sequence comes from Faecalimonas sp., assembly GCA_045630205.1. Lineage (GTDB taxonomy): Bacteria > Bacillota > Clostridia > Lachnospirales > Lachnospiraceae > Faecalimonas. The sequence goes on from JAZQSP010000018.1 coordinate 17,382, forward strand.
CATATTCGTATATCATTTGCATAAGCTCTTCATGCATGCCCTCCGGAGCCTTGACATCTTTCATCGCAGGATCTGAATTTACTTCTTCCATAATCTCTTCTGCTTCTCTTTCCATTGCCTGCGTGATTAATTCTTTCCATTCGCTATTCATTGTCTCACCTCCCCGTTTGCATATTCATGGACTTCTTCATTTGTTGACAGCCTTTTTGCTTGCTGTACAAGATAGGCAAATATATGTTTAGAATCCACCTCTTCGAACTTTTTGTAATACTCTAGAAAAACTTGCTCTGTAACATCCTTCGCCTTCTTCTCAGCTTTTAAATAATGAAGGCAAACTTTATAAATCTCACTCGCATGAGACTTATATATTTTTTCTAACTTCTTTTGCTTGATTGTGGCACTGACACGTAGCATTTTTACCTCACCCCATTCGCAATTCTTTTGTATTAGAGGAAATAATGTGCGCATCCTCGCGGAGCGTTTTATGTAATAGGAATATCCTATCACACAAAAAAATCCCAGTACAAGAGCTGTGCATTTCTGCACAGTCCTTACACTGAGATTTGATTCCTCGTGTTTATTTTAACACAGATTTATTTAATTGAAAATAGTTTGTTTTTAAAACAGAGAAAACAGAAAAAAGCCCTGTTTCCAAGGCTTTTTCTCTTAGTTATCTAAAGGAATGAGGGACGATTGGACTAGTTTTATATGTTGTTATAACGTGTTAAACCCGCAGAAAATGCGGGTTTATGTTTTGTGTTCTTGTTATAGTTTGTTGTATGTTGTTACAGGAGTTGTCCCACAGTTGTCCTCAATCTTCTCCTAAAATGTATTTTGAATAACTAAATTTCTTATTTTTTCAGTGCTTTTTTTCACTTCGATTTTCAACTCATTAATATTTTTTTCCAAGTTGTTGTGCCCTTTTACATCACTGAATTTCTTTTGTTTTTCACTTTCGAATAACGCTATAGTATTTTCTACTTTTTCAAAGATAATATTTAAACTTGTAAGCAACTCATCTATTTTATACAATTCCATTCTTGTTCTTAACAACAATTCAATTTCCGTTTTGAAACTTGCTACTTTCGCTTTTTGAATATATACTTTTTCAATACTGTCATTTATATTTTTTTCTTCTTTTTTGTAATCAGCTTCACACCTGTAAATAAACAAGCACAAATCATTTGTCAAACATGCTAATTCCGACCAAAGATGAATCATGTTATTAAAATAACTTACTTTCTCTTCTCTGTTCCTAGCGTTCTTTTCTTCCTTTAATGTCTTCCACAATACGAACAAAGTAATCAAGCCGCCTAGAATAGCTCCTAGATAACCTCCCCAAAAACCAATCCATGACAAATCCGCCTTTAAGATTTCCATAAAGATAGTAATGAAATATGGAATAAGAACTATCACACAAATTGTTACTGGTATTGTCACCCACAACCATATGCCCTTATTATATTTTTTATTGTGTGCAGCCGAACTTTCTAGTAGACTTTGCCGCATTTTAAAACAACTTATTATCTCTATAGCTGAAATAAATATTAAAACCACACTATTAAGACTAATTTTTTCACCAAAAATGCATGAGCCAACCGAAGTGATAACTGCTAATATGTATAAGAATCCCTTTACTCCATAATTTACTGCTTTTTCTTTTTTGTCACTTTCCTTCCAAAATGGTAATAGGAAAACATATACTCCATAACCCATTAGAACGAATAACGCTACTACAATTATAATCTTTAGTACTTGGTCGTCCATCTTTCCTCCTACAAACGCTCACAGCAGAACCCTTTTCAAAATAATATGAATATTGAAACTCGTACTTTATAATTTTTTAAACTCCGTTTTCCAAACAATATGTAATGGCTTTGCAAAATGGTTGCAGTTCTCCATCAATAGGTGTTTTATACTCCTCTATTAATTCCCTTCTCTGATCCTCGTCTAAATCATCATCGAAATACCCACTCATATATATGGCTTTTTTTCTTGCTCTTTTTAACAACTCACTATCTAATTCTAATTTTTCTATGGTCTTCTGTCCTCGCAAATCATCTGATAAGATTCTCCCATCCGGGGTAAACTTAAAAACTTGTTCACATATATCCATCAACGGTGACACAGTCAAATATTCACTATACCAATTATCTTTTTTGTGCCCACAATTTTCTCCTTTATCATCATATCCATTACAAGAGGCTAGCATATTATAATAATCCATATCCTTATCAGGCTCAACCGACTGTGGGATAAAATGTTCAACATGACTATTGTACCAATCTATCCTTTTCATGCAATAACAGCATAAACCATATTGTTCTTTAATCAATTCCTCTTTCAATTTCCTTTTTTCATTGGCAAGCAAATCCCCAAACGTCGCTTCTCGACCATTATTATCCTTAAATGATTGCTTAAAAGTTTCAAAACTTATCGGAGGAATAGTTTTAGTTATTTTTCGCATGCATTTTTCTTCCCCTTCGTATTAACATCCGCGCTTTAACAGCATCTTCATGTGCAGTATCTGTCAATTTTTCTAATATATCTACTAATTCTTCGCTCCTATCAAAATCTTCTTCCAAAATCGCATCATACATATCCTCTATTAGTTTCTGCGTACTCAAATTTAAGTTTTCAGCCCCCATAAAACATTTCAAAATATAATTGCTGTCCCAACCTATTAGTGATGAGATTTTTTTATAATTTATCACTTCATTTTCTTTTTCAACACAGAAAATATTATAACTATCATCTAACTCTCCCAATACTTGCGGTGAATGTGTTGTTACTATGAATTGAATATTAGGAAAACATTTTTTTAACATAGGTAAAATTTTCCTTTGCCATGAAGGATGCATATGCAATTCTACTTCGTCAATAAGGACAACGCCTCTTCCAGACAACGGACGTGCAGCATTTGGATTAGCAAGTGCTAGTCTCCTCGCCAAATCACCAAACAATGCCAATGTGCATTTTTCACCATCTGATAATTGCTCTACTCTTAAAGAAATACCATCTTTATCCAGCTTCATGGCCAAAGGATTCCTTTCAATTCTCAGATTAGAAACCCCATCTAGCATTGTGTATACTGCTTCTTTAACAGACTCTAATGACACATCAATATAATGAGGGTTTTCTCGTACTCTAATTTGGTTCTCCAAATCTTCTTGATAGCGAAACCATTCAAAAAAAGTCCTAAAATCTATCTTACTCTCAATTGCTTTTTCAAAGGCAGACTCTTTATCAAACATATGCGTATTTCTTATGCGCAGAGGAATATCCATAACCGTCCTATTTACTCCGTAATTAACAAAAATAGGCATTCCGTTCTCTTGCTCAATATATTTCTCCCTGAAAGTATCTGCTATTTCTCTTAATGCATTCATATTATGCGTTCTCTTCTTATCTTTTCTTTGCATTTTTCTATTATAAGAGAACGTTTCTTCCTGCCCTTCAAAACTAAAAAGGCATGAAATATCACATTTTGATTGTCCAAATTTAATATCAGACAATTCAATTTGAATACTTTGTTTAAATCTGTTATGGACTATTCTATTAATAATAGATGAATACAACAAGTCTATAGCTCTTAGAATTGTTGTTTTTCCAACACCATTTATTCCATAAAATACTGTAGATTTCTCTTGGAGTTCCAAGCATGAACTCTCAATTCCTTTAAAATTATTCAATGTAACATTTTTTATTTTCATAATTCCACCACGCTAAAATGTTTTTTTATATTGTACCATTTATTTTTCTTTTTTAACACCTTTTTTATCCTTTATAAACAGAGTTATTCTTCATTTTTCCGCAAATACAGTATAGGCCTTTCCTGTTCTTCAATCTTTAATGTGTTCGGATGCAAATGTAAAAGATCCTCTATATCTTCATGGTACAAAGTGACCCCTCGTTTCTTAAACAAATCCATTATTTCTTTAACCGACAATACGTTTTGCTCCATTAGCAAATCAAGTGCTCCCTGAAAAATGTTTTCATTTAAACGATATGGAACATCATCCGGTTCTTTAATTCTCCATCCATTTTTAGAAACTTGGCGCATCAAATATTGATATTGATTATCAGAGATAATTCCCAATTGATGTGTTCTAAAAATCATTGCTTGAATCGATACTTTCCATTTGTTTTTTAGAAACTGATAATATTTCAAATTTGTGGGATAGGACGCAACATCTTTTCCAAAACTGTCTTTGGGTAACAAAAATGCGCTTGCAAACATGTTGGCTTGACGTTCTCTTGCCTTAAACTCATCCTTTGTTATTGTTTCTAAATCCTCGCTCCAAGGATGCAACAATATATGCCCTAATTCGTGCGCCATGTCGAAACGGATTCTTCCCTCTGGTCTAGTTCCTAGCGCAACTGCAATAAAATAAATATTACTTCCTTCTACAATAGTTCTTTGACTGAATGCATCTATCTTGTCTTCATTTGTATCAAAACCAGTTATTATAATTCCGTTTTTTTCTAGAATATACTGTAAATCCTTAATTGGTCCTTTCCCAAGTCCCCAAAAACCTCTCACTTCATTAGCTATATTCTCTATTTCTTGAATCGCTTCATCACTTTCACACTCAAAAACATCATCATATCCTTCGAAGCTGATAAACGGCAAATTCATTTTAGGGAACGAGATATATTCCAATAAAATCTCATACATTTTTGCCACATACTCTAGCTTAATACTCTGTGCCGTTCTGTCCTTTTTTGTAGCACTAGCAAAAGAACGAAAGTAGGTTGTCTCTGTTTTCGCCACATAACTATCCTTTTGGAAAAAATAGTCATAAGGAAAATTAAGTTCTGTGGCCAAATGCCTAACTTTCATATAATCTGGTGTGTTATTATCATTTTCATATAAAGACAGAGATTGTTTGCTTATATCTGTTCTGTTTGCCAATTCTGTCAGTGTTAATCCTCTATACATCCTGGCATTTCTCAATCTTTCTCCATAGAACTTTTTCTCCATCACAATTCTCTTTCCCCTAACTTAAAATTTTAGGCTTTTTTCTCTATCGTTCGTAACGTTGGTTTAATACCTCTTTTAACAGCAATTAAACTCTTCTTTTCTGTTGTCGTTTCAGAAAAACACTCTTCTATATCGTCAGTTTCAGTAAGTTTCGCAAAATCTGGACGTATATAATCCATAAGAGATTGAACATCCACAATATTAAAGTCCTTGTCAAAAAACTTTAATTTAATATCTTTAATCTCTCTATGTTCAGCATTATACGCAATGACATAATGTTTATAATCTTCATCTGCATCGATCAATCCTTGACTAACTTTCGCATAATCCCGTTCCAATATCTCATTATCGAAAACTGTAATCCCAAAGTCTTCAAGTGTCATTTGTTTCTCTTTTGCAACACAATCATTATTTTCTACAAAAAGAACTGATTGCAAATAATGAGGCGTTTCACGATGTTTCTTTTTAGGAATTGCTGCCAATGTTCCTTCCGTCATTATTGAGTAAGTAATATGATTTCTTTTGTCCACAATAATTCTTCCTGACCACCCACATCTTTTGAATGGCACCAAAAAAACATCGTCCTTTACGATATGATTCATCAAGTTACTATTAATAAAATCACCACGTAATAATGGGAGTGCGTTGTTTGTTTCTAAATGATGTTCTCTTATGTGTTGTTGCACATCTTCTCCAATTGCCTTTTCAATACAATATACTATTTTTCTAAGTAACAATTCGTTTATTGTTATTTCAGCATTTCTCTTCGGATTCATATTTTCACCTCCAATCTATTTCTGTCTTGTATTTTTACATAATTCTTGCAAGTTGTCAAGTGTATTTTTGTTTTTAAGGCTTGTCGTCAATTCTTTTTTTGTAAATCGACTGTTTTCGTCTGCTTTCAATATGATGTTAGCCATGTTTACTACTTTCTCCGGTGTGTCTATATTTCCAGCAACACCATAGGGTACAAATCTTTCCTTCACCATCTCTAAATGCACGAGCGGTACGTAATTTGTGTGAATCTCTGTCACGGATAGTTCCTTCTTTTGAGCAAATTTTAAGACCAGAACATAACGCTCTGGTCTCTCACTGTTATAATATGTAATTGAATTTTCTTACTTTATCTGTATTTCGAAGCCGCTTTGAATTTAAATTAAATACTATATAGTCATCTTCAAAACACACTCAATTAATTTATTTTACTGGCAATACTTTTTGATTTTCAAATGCAACAAAAAACACATCACATATATAATTACTACTATCTTCTTTAATTTTTAAAATCCAACAAATTAGCATGGCGCTTAAAACAAAAATGGCGCTCCCAACTATTCCTCCGCTAATATTTAAAATTACATCTTTTATATCAAAAATAAACTATATTAATTGGGACATAAAACAAATACCCATACGTGAAAAAATGCATACAATTATCACTCCAAAGTTTGTGTTAAAAGCCTGCTTATTGTCAAATCAACATTATCCTCTCCCGTGTTATAAATATATATACAATATTTTTTAATTTTCTACTGCAGAGAAGGTTTGTTCCTTTACAACTATTTAACCAATAGAATCATTTCACTTCTCCGATATAACTCCAACTTGCTCCATAATCTAGTGATTGAAACTGCAAGCCTACTCCCCCATTAACGTTCTCTTTTTTTACAACCACCATCAATACATTATCTCTTTTTATAGGCATATAATAATACTTGTATTCATCCACTGATAACACATCTTTACACTCTTCCATCGGAAATCTCACTTCCTCAAATGTGTATCCACCATCCATTGTTCGTAATAACTTTGAATAGCTCTGACCCATACCAGATATAGAGATAAATCCATTCTTTTCATCCCAAAAAGCAAGGCCTTCCACGCTACCTCCTTCTCCATTGAATGGGTCCTCATTTATTTTATTCCATGTATTTCCTCCATCCGTAGTGTACGATAAAGCATACCAACGATTTCCCGATGCAGAATCAACCACATATAATTTCCATCCTAGTTCCTTATTTAAATATGCAAACATGCAACCGGATTCTTTATCCATTATATTATTTCCTATCTCATGGATATTTTCTTCTATATTCTCTTCCTTATTTTCTTGAATTTCATTTTCCCACATGTTATCAGTTTTCTTATCATCATGTGTTTTCACGAAAGTTTCAACATTTGATAAAACCGCTAAACAAGCAAGCAAAATAAATATTATAATCCAACCTTTAATCAGATTTTTTGGGGATGTTTGACGAATAGCCTTTAAATCCTCTATTATCTCTACAATTTCATCATGTTCTTTTATACTGTCAACATTAGAAAGATGCTCAATCAATGACGGTTTGATGTATATGTGCCTTTTCAACATGGTCGTTCGATTAGATTTAAACGTTTTCACAAATGTATCAAATTGACATGTAATAAGGAGCATTTTGAAATAGTTGTCTATTATGAGATTATAATCTTTTCTCGTTTTATTTTGAAGCAACTCACTAAATATCTCTATTGCATATGATACATCTTGATCATTTTCACATTTATTTGTAATACTATGTATATTTTTCTTATACCCTACCTGTGTTATTATGGTTACCACAAAAACAAGCACTATATAAAAAATAGCAGCCCATATAGCATTAACGCCATATATAAAAGCAAGCACTACCGAAACGACAAGCAGCAGACTACAGATTATTATCGCTGTTTTATATGCCTTATATAGCTTATTATATTTCTTTTCGTAATTTTGTAAAAACTGCTGTTTAGACTCCATCTGTGCAAATCCTCTCTATAAGATATTTATTGGTTTACAAACGTATATCTGGAACAACAAACTTGAACTTTGCATAATTCGGAACCGGATCAACTGTCTGTTCAAATTCTGCAGAATATTTATACTCTGGAATATGTGATGATTTTGAAGCATCAAAAACATATCCGTCGCTTACTTGTTTGAACACATATGTGTATAATCCATCATCTGTTTTACATGTAAGAATATCATCCTCAATGGTAAACTTTCCGTGTGCATAATAACTACTGAGTATCGAAGGTCTAAAACTAAATGTATTGTCATCATAGCACAAAACAAAATAAGGCTCTTCAGGTGCTACGGAATCTGTATAAACATACTTTTCTGCCATACGAACTTCTTCAGCACTTTTACTCACCTTTGAAGTTTCTTGTTTTACGACATTGTTTTTTCATCTGCTTTATTTTCATTATGTTCAAAAAAAGCAAGCATAAAACCGATTAATAAACAAATGCTAACCATAAGTAAAACCTTGATTTTTTTCATAAACTACAAATCTCCTTACATTAATTTTTCTGACAATTTATTATATCATATATATGCCTTACCTGCTACATAATTATATTTGTCCTATTTATTAAGCAGATATTCATAGCATTGTTCTAACGCCCAATTTTGCATTTCAGAAAACATATTTCCCTTCAATTTTTCGTATTCAATCCAAAGAAATTTATGATTGTTTTCTATAGGACATGCCACCTTTGAAACCATCTCCCCCACGTAATAAATTTGAACCTTCGGTACAATTATATTTGTAGCTTCAATCAAAAAAGGAGTCGAAACTCCTTTTTATTTTCCAAGTGGCACTTCTTTTGTAATTGTACATGTTTTCACTATTTTAAACTCTCAATATTCCCTTCATAGATGTCGATTAACCTTACTGTTCTTTTTTCTCTTTCGAAATCAATCTGAATAAAATCCTCTTTCCCGAAGTCAATATATTCCGCATCTTTAAATTTCGTTTCTTCGTAAACCAAACCTGCTCTATATGTATCCTCGTCCAAAAACTCAATCGTATATTTATTTATCTCCACGCCCTGCTCTTTCCTCGATTTGGTGAGTCCTAATAACCGTTCAGGTTCCTCCCCATTAATTTTAATAATGTCGTTAGAATCACTATACGAACAATACCCAACATTGATAACCCACTCATCATCCTTCGGTTCAAATACCAGTATTCTTCTATCATCATTCACCTCACATCTAATATTCACTTCATCAAGAGCAACATCATAAATTTTATAGACATATTGACGTATTCCATCATAAATGAGCACACCTACAATTGCAACGATGGCCAAAATCAACACTTTCTTTTCTAATTCAATTTTTCTTATTCTCTTTAAAAGCCTCATAAAAATCTTGTCTTCTATCTCAATTTTTGGTGTATCTACACTGCCACGCATTTCTTCTAAAAACGCACGACATTTTGCACATCCTTCTATATGCAATTCTATTTCTCGGTTACTCTCATTACTGGTTAATCCATCTACATAACTTGGTAGTAAATCTCTTATTATTTCACACTTCATATTCATTCACACCTTTCATAATCTTTTGCTTTACTCTGTAAAATGTA
>JAZQSP010000019.1:0-3001 GCA_045630205.1 Faecalimonas sp.
CTCTCCTTTTAGTGTATAGAGTTCCGGTGTATCTTCATAAAATTCTTTTCCTTGATATATTTCTTCTTGCCATTTTCGAATATACTCTTCATCTGTTTCCATAATCGGTGTGACTATTTTTTTGCGCTCGCCATGCAAACTCTCATATATTTGTTCCACTCTTTTATCCGGACAACTTGATAGATACTTATTTATTGCATTCAACTCTTTTTCGACAGAACAAAGGACTTTTTTGTCATAATCTTTCTGAGCCAACTTTCTTGCAAGTCCCATGTCCTTTTCTTTGATATAGACACCATTGAAATCTTTAGGATTATTTCTATGATAATACTGTGTTCTATTGCCATGCTTGCATAGCCTTAAACTGCCTTCCGGTGCTTTTGCTAATGCTTTTTCCTTTTCTTTCTTTAATTGTTGTAACTGATTTCCTCGTGCTTCTAGCAGATCTTTGATTTGCTCCATGTGATTCTCTCCTTAGATGCATATAGATTTTTAATTTTGAATTATTTTAGATGCCTAATTTTGATATGCATATAACTCTTATAGACGTTTTTAACATATAGATTGTTTGATGAATTTAAATATAGATGCTCGAAATTTTCTATTTGGAATTCTAAATGTGATTTTCAGCAAATAGTTTCTGAAATTAGAGCAGTTCTATATGTCAATGAAATACTTTATATAATTAGTCATGGATTTTTGACATATAGATTCATAGTTTACAATGGAATTAGATGCCGACAACTCCAAATCATGATTTTATGCAAGTTATTTCGGCATATAGATTCGTAGATTGAATTGATAATATATGCCGATACAGAAACTTTCTGTATCGGCATGTGAATTTTTCCAAAAATTTTATTCCCACTCATTTTCGTGGTTCTTCTTTGGCTTATTTATGCCCTAAATATTATCCTAAACGGCAATTTTAAACCTGTTATTCCACCCATTATTTCATTTATCAAAATTTTTGTTGCAGAAAATGTTGCAAAACCGCTTGCGGGATAGTGTCAGGTGGTTGTGAGGTAACTGCTTGTTATAACAGGTGTGCGTTTATCTTCCGCTGATCTGACGGCGGCAATAGATACGACTTCCGAGGAATGCCAGCAGCGATGCGCCGACAATGTAGATCAAAGGAACGATTTGATATGAGGTGAAATGCGTTCCGAACAGAGAAACCAACCGAAGGTCAAAAGTGTTCCACATTGACAAAAAGCAGGTGGGCAGATAATCCCATATCTGTCCCAATATGCGATACTGTGCCGGTATCTGAATAATCATTCCTGCAAGGATCATGCCGGTGGTAACTGACATTGCGGCAATACTGCTACTAAAAAGCTCGGACAAAAGCATGACGAATACGCTGATAAAAATCGCAGTCACAATCAGACATCCGTATGCAACAAGACATGCTTGTCCTATAGTGATATTGCCAGCGTAGCCGGTATAAAATAGCTGTATTGCGGCATCAAAACCCTCCGAACCGTATACCCGCAGACTCAGCACCCAGGTCAGCAATGCCATAAGCAATGCACCCACACAGCCAACTGTGATTCCTGAAAGCAGCTTGACCCAATAGAGCCGTTTTTTACCGTTCGAGGTGCATAAAACAAGCTGATCAGTTCGGTGAGCATGCTCATCGGGAAAGCTACTTGAAAGGGTGATAGCGACATAAATCAGCATCATAAAGCCTACGGTGAGAAAGGTTTCTAAGATGCATCCGTATCCTTCGTGGAACTGATATACAATAGGAGTTTCAAGACTATCTGCATTACTTTGCCAATATGATATCTCAGCCTCAGTCAGATAGTTTTTAACAGCCGATTCTTCAAAGTGGTCTCTCCTGGCAGCATATAACGCAACTTCATCAGGAGACCACTGCTGGGCGGTTCCTTTGTCCATACCGGTCCATGACCTGATCAAATTGAATATATCGCTGTACGGACGGGCATAGGTCTGGTATTCTTCAGTTAAAACATAGTTGGTGTCTATGGGCAAATCCTTGTAGGCGGCAATGGTTTCCTCCAGTAGAGCTTGGTCTATGGATTTGCCGCTAAGTGCTTTGCGGTATTCTTGATTGATTAGATGCTCTTCATAGTTTGTACCTACATACGTGCCGTTTACCGAATAACTGCCCATTAAAGGAAAAAGTATCGAAAAGGCAATGACCGCCATACAAACAAAAAGAGCGATCCAAACTAGCTTCTTCTGCATCAGCTTTTTAAGCTCATAGCCGTATAGAGTAAACAGATTATTCATGGATCCCCTCCTCGAATTGTGCAAGATAGAATCTCTCTAAATCACCCATTTGTTCGTCCCATGTTCCGTTATAAATCAAGGTTCCATCTTTCATCATGAGTACCTCATCGGCAATATGCTCTATGTCGGAAACGATATGGGTGGACAGAAGTACGATGCTGTCTTTACCGAGTTGTTGGATAAGGTTTCGGAAGCGCACGCGTTCTTTGGGGTCCAATCCGGCGGTGGGTTCGTCGAGGATCAGCAGCTTCGGGTTGTTCAGCAGTGCTTGAGCGATCCCCAGTCGCTGCTTCATACCGCCCGAAAATGTTTTAATCTTTTTGCGGCCCATGTCTTGCAGACCGACCAATTCCAGAAGTTCATTTGCTCGCCGTTTCGCTGACTTCTTGGGCAGCCCCTTCAATGCCGCCATATACAACAGAAAATCCATAGCAGTAAATTCAGGATAATAGCCAAAATCCTGAGGCAGGTACCCTAATACTGCACGATAGCCTTCTTCACGGACGTCCATACCGTCGAAAGCGATCGTACCGCCTGTAGGCTGCAGGATCCCACAGAGCATACGCATAAGGGTAGTTTTCCCAGCACCGTTGGTGCCTAAAAGGCCAAAAACTCCACTATGCAAACGCAGGCTGATACGGTCCACTGCGATTTTGTTTTGGAATTGCTTTGTTAGTCTGTCAATGATAAGTTCCATGTATATTCCTCCGTTTGTTTTATTGCTAAATATATCTCATGCGCC
>JAZQSP010000020.1:0-21109 GCA_045630205.1 Faecalimonas sp.
TTTTACAAGAGCTGAGAACAATTTTTCTGATTCAATCAATGAAACCTGTACGTTTCCGTGTGGGTCTCTCTCTAAGAATAACTGTTGTTGGATTGCTTCCGGAAGGAGAGCAAATACAGCCATAGATTCTTTTGTAAGACCATTTTCGATAAATGCATATTTTTCTGCCCATGTAGCAAGTGCGTTGAATTCATCTGCTTTGCTTCCTGCAAGAAGTTCGTTGATTTCTTGGATGAGTACAGAGAATTCAGGAATGAATTCTACAACACCCTCAGGAATGATAGCTACACCGAAGTTCATTCCCTTAGCAGCTCTTGCCGCAACAGAGTCAGCGATGTAGTTTGTAATCTGTGCAAGAGACATTTTCTTTTCTGCAACTTCTTCTGAAATGAGGCATACGTTTGGTTGTGTCTGGAGAGCACATTCCAAAGCAACGTGAGAAGCAGAACGTCCCATAACTTTTACAAAGTGCCAGTATTTTTTAGCAGAGTTTGAATCTCTTTCGATGTTTCCGATGATTTCGCTATATGTCTTTGTAGCAGTATCGAAACCGAATGAACATTCAATATCTTCGTTTTTAAGGTCGCCATCGATTGTCTTAGGACATCCAATTACCTGAACGCCAGTGTTATTCGCAGCGAAGTATTCAGCGAGTACAGCTGCGTTTGTGTTAGAATCATCACCACCGATGATTACGATTGCTGTGATGCCGTGTTTCTTACATACTTCAGCAACAACTGCGAATTGTTCTTTTGTTTCTAATTTTGTTCTACCAGAACCGATGATATCGAAACCACCTGTATTTCTGTATTGGTTGATGTATTCATCGTCGAAGATTAAGTAATCATCTTCGATAAGCCCGCTCGGGCCGCCTTTGAATCCATAAAGAACGTTATCTTTGTTTGTTGCTTTTAAAGCATCATACAATCCACAGATTACATTGTGTCCACCCGGAGCCTGTCCGCCGGAAAGGATTACACCTACAATCTGCTTCTTAGCCTCAGATGTGTTAGCACCTTTCTGGAAAGTGATTTCCTTTTTACCATAAGTATTTGGAAAAAGAGCTTTGATTTTTTCTTGATCAGCTACGCTTTGAGTCTCTGCTCCTTCTTTTACGCAAATGTCTGCAATGCCGTTTCTAAGCATTCCAGGAAGCTTCGGAGCATACTCATATCTTACTTTTTGTAATGATGAAATACTCATAACTACGTCTCCTTTATTAAATTTTCGTTTTTACATACAGATTCATTCTAATATATTTTTCTGGTAAAGTAAACCTTTTTAACAATCTAATTTTACAAAAAAGCATATCATTGACGACAAATTGGAAAAGAGGTATCATTAGAGAAGAATAACGAAAAATACGGACATAGAAAAGATAGGGAAACGAGGCATCAGGATGAAGAGGAGATTTTGTGTATTTGCATTGGTTACAATTATGATAGTAGCAGGTTGTTTTGCAATAACAGGGCTTGCAGATTCAAAGGAGAAGGAAGTGGATGTGATGTTCCTTCATGACACGCATTCGCATCTCAATGAATTTGCGACAGTAGAAGATGAGAAAACGCAGGTTCTGGGTGGGTTTGCGAAGATTAAGACTCTAATTAATGAACAAAAAGAAGATAATCCGGACACCCTTTTGCTGGATGCCGGCGATTTTTCGATGGGAACGTTGATTCAGGTTATGTACGAGGAAGAGGCATCGGAGATACGCATGCTTGGTGAACTGGGCATGGATGTTACTACCTTGGGAAATCATGAGTTTGATTATAAGGCAAAAGGTCTTGCAAATATGTTGAATAGAGCTGTATCCAGTGGTGATAGATTGCCTGCAATGGTGGTGTGTAACGTTGATTGGAAAGCAATGGAGGAAGCTGGTTTGACAGAAGACCAGAAGCTCTTAAAGGATGCCTTTGCTAATTACGGTGTTAAAGAATATATCGTTGTAGAGAAAAGCGGTGTCAAGATTGCAGTTACAGGGATATTCGGAGAGGATTGCCTGGACTGCGTACCAAATTGTCCATTGAAGTTTAAAGAACCGGTGGTAGCATTAAAGGAAACAGTAGTAACCATCAAAGATAAAGAAAATGTGGATATGATTGCATGTGTTTCACATAGTGGAACATGGGATGACGAAGACAAATCTGAAGATGAGATTCTGGCAAGAAATGTGCCGGAGGTTGACCTTATTATCAGCGGGCACACGCACACGAAGCTGGACAAACCGATTAGGCATGGTGATACGTATATTGTATCTGCAGGAGAGTATGGAAAATACTTGGGTAGCTTTTCTATGGAACAGAAGAAAGACGGTAGATGGAAGCTAGACGATTATGAGTTGATTCTTGTGGATGAAGATGTAAAAGCGGATGAAGCAACTCAGACTAAGGTGAATTCATTCATGGAGAATGTTGACAGTAAATATCTGGAGCAATTCGGCTATACTGCTGACCAAGTTCTTTGTACAAATGAAATTGAGTTTGCAACCAGCGGAGACGTGGGTAGTAAACACACGGAGATGAATCTGGGAAGCATTATGGCGGATGCATATACCTATGCTGTGGCAAAGTTTGATACGACAGATACTAGACCGGTTGATGTGGCGGTTGTGCCTGCAGGTGTTATCCGAGACACCTATGCAACAGGAAATGTCACAACAGAAAATGTATTTAATTCATTTTCACTTGGAATCGGAAAAGATGGTATTCCGGGTTACCCATTGATTAGCATCTATTTAACAGGGGCAGAACTCAAGATAGCTGCAGAGATTGATGCGAGCATTTCTGGTTTTATGTCGTCAGCAAGGCTCTATACAGATGGCTTATACTGGAATTACAATCCAAACCGCATGATTCTTAATAAGGTGACAGATGTGTATCTGTGTGATGTGGATGAGAAACGTGTGGAAATCGAAGACGATAAGCTGTACCGTGTCGTGACTGATTTTTATACATCACAAATGCTTGGAGGAGTGACTGATTTATCATATGGATTACTCTCTGTTGTACCGAAGTTTGCAGACGGAACACCGGTAGAAGACTATGAAGATGTAGTGATTTTGACGGGAGAAGGAAAAGAACTGAAGGCTTGGGCTGCGATTGCGGAGTATATGTCATCCTTTGAAGATACAGACGGAGACGGAATTGGAAATGTGCCGCAAAAATATGCGACTAAGGAAGGAAGAAAAGTTGTGGAGGACAGCAAGAAGGTTGGAGATTTGCTAAAGAATCCAAACAAATACTTCTTTATGGTGCTGGGAATTGTTCTTGTAGTGATAGCAATTCTTGCGACAATTATATTTGTAATTACAAAAGTAGTACAGCAAGTGATAAGAAAGAGGAAACGTAAAGATGCGAATTAAGGATGCACTAGCGAATATACACAAGGAACACGTGGATGATACGTTGATTCCACTCTATACACCTTGGGGAGAAAAGTTAGATAAAAGTAAAGTGTGGCAGGAATATCCGCGTCCACAGATGCAAAGGGAGCATTATCAGATGCTTCATGGTGAATGGGACTATGCCATTGTTCCGCAATCTGAGGAATACACGTTTGAGAGTCAGGGAAAGATTCTGGTACCGTTTTCACCGGAGACACTGCTTTCAGGTGTAGAGAGACAACTACAGCCGGATGAATATCTCTGGTATCAGAGGGTGTTGAAATTTACAGATGAAGAGTTCCAAAGAAAAAATAAGAATGAGCGTTGCATTCTGCATTTCGATGCTGTAGACCAGCAGGCAACTGTATATATCAATGGAACTGAGGTAATCAAGCATTCTGGTGGATATCTGCCGTTTGAAGTCGATATTACCGATTATGTGAGTGAAGAGGCGTGTATCTTACAGGTTCGTGTGCAGGATGATAGTGATACCTCTTATCATACGAGAGGCAAGCAGACCTTGAAGCGCGGAGGTATGTTTTACACGGCGCAGAGTGGAGTCTGGCAAAGTGTGTGGTATGAGTGGGTGCCGGAAAACTACGTGAAGCGAATGAAAATCACGCCGGACTATGATAAGGCAACGGTAACTATTAAGTTGAGGAGCAATGCATTCATTCAGGAAGTCAGTTTACAACTCGACAAAGTGGATGGGGGAGAACACCTAAACACAGAGGCTATGCGGGTAGTTTATGCAGGTTCAAAAAAACAAGCAGGAAAAGGCTGGATAACCACTCTTATCCTGCGATTTGAGGATGGGATTTTCAAACCTTGGAGTCCCGAAGAACCGAATTTATACTACTTCACATTAAAGGCAGGAGAGGACACGATTCGTAGCTATTTCGCGATGCGCATCTTTACAATTGAAAAGGATGAAAAAGGCATCCCAAGATTCTGCCTGAATCATCAACCTTATTTTCTAAATGGAGTTCTGGACCAAGGATATTGGCCGGACGGACTTATGACAGCGCCGTGTGACGAGGCTTTTGTTTACGACATTGAACTTGCGAAGAAAACAGGCTTCAATATGATTCGCAAACATATCAAGATAGAACCGCTTCGTTGGTATTATCACTGCGACCGTTTGGGAATGATTGTGTGGCAGGATATGGTGAATGGAGGGACAACCTATAATATGCCTTGGGTTTGCTATATGCCTACTGCATTGCCGTTTTTGGGAAGAAAGATAAAGGATAATCTTTATCACATGTTTTCTAGAAAATCCGAAGAAGGGCGTAAAGCGTGGGAAGAAGAATGCAGACAGACCATAGAGCATCTGTACAATGTTCCGTCCATTTCCACATGGGTACCATTTAACGAGGCTTGGGGACAGTTTGATGCGGAGCGTATTGCAAATGATGTGAAGGCGCAGGATTGTACGCGAACGGTGGACCATGCAAGCGGATGGTTTGACCAGAAGGCGGGAGACTTCAATAGTGTACATAATTATTTCCGCAAACTCAAAGTGGAGAAGGATGACAAGCGTGCGTTTGTGATATCAGAATACGGCGGATATGCCTGTCATGTAACAGGTCATTCTAGCGTTGAGAGAGTGTTTGGATATAAGAAATTTGATACCACAGAGGAACTTTCCAAGGCGTATACGCAATTGTACGAAGGACAGGTGCTTCCATTGATTGAGGAAGGATTAAGTGGTGTGGTATATACACAACTTTCCGATATAGAGGAAGAGGTAAATGGATTCGTAACATATGACAGAAAAGTTATTAAGATACAATAGGAGGACATACATATGGGAATCAAAGAAAAAGCAGCAAGAAATTTTGCGGAGAAGGGATATAATTGCTGCCAGGCAGTTATCTGTGCATATTACGAAGAGTATGGAATTGCAGATGATGAAATTTTTAAAGTAACGGAAGGCTTTGGAGCAGGCATGGGAGGTCTTCTCAATACATGCGGTGCAGTGACAGGCATGTATATGGCAATTGGTATGCATAACAGTGCAGGAGAGAAGGATAATCCGAGAAAGACCAAGATGGATACCTACGAGAGTATCCGCGATGTGGCTCAAAAATTCGAAGAAGAAAATGGCTCAATTTTTTGTAGGGATTTGAAGGCGGTTGAGAATGGTGTTCAGAGAGTGAGCTGTCAGAAATGCGTAGAAGATGCGGCTGAACTTGTAGAAAAATATATTGCAGAGCATAAATAAGGAACAAAAATCCCCCTGATGCATATCTTATTATGAAAGCATGACATCAGGGGGATTTTTATGCCTGTTACAGTAATGTTAGATGCCGGCCACGGTGGGTATCAGTTGTGCTAGAGTAAAGAAAAGTCGATATATCCCGTTAGTATTATGAAGGATTAATAATATGTTTGGGCAAGATATGTGGCTAGAACTTGTGTGTTTATGAAAAAAGTGTTAATATTTACGTAAAATATTGACTGTATATATTAGCGACTAGGAGGATAAGTTTATGCGAAGAATACTGTTGGGAATAATAGTGATAATGCTTTCCGTATTGTGCATTGGATGTAAGAAGGAAGTGGAAGTTGAACATAAGGGCAAGGTTGAGGAAGAATCTAAGAGTCAAAAAATTAAAGAAAATGATTATTTAGTTTTGAAAGAGACTGTTTACAATGCGAACGAAGAGATAATTATGGAACGAAACTACACTTATAACGATTCGGGGAAAATATTGTCGGTAGACTATATCAATTTTTATACGGAAGCAGGAAAGAAAGATTTGGAATCGGCAGGTATTGATTCGTCTCCATATGGTTTTACTGTTACTTATGAATATGATGACAATGGTGAGTATCCAATTAAGGGTATATTGTCTGGCATTAATCGTGATTCTGTGGGTGGATACGAGGAGTATAAATATAACGAAGAAGGATTGCGTATAAATTTACATACATATAACAAAAATGGATTATTAGAAAATTATTATATTTATAGTTATGATGATAATCAAAATCTATTTTATGTTGAACAATATGATTCTGATTATCGAGTAAAAGTAGTGCAAAATTATGAGTATGATGCTCAAGGTAACGAAATTGGCAGTTATATGAAAGGTTATTATTATCAAGAGGGAGAAACAAAAGCATACAAGACCCTTAAGATTGATTATAAGTATGAGCATGACAAAAACGGCAGGGTTATAAGTAAGAGCCCTCAAGGAGGAAAAAGTCGAGAAGAGTATAAATATGATGAGCATGGTAATGTGATAGAAATTAGAAGTTTTTCGGCAGGAGAGTCAGAAACCGAGTTGCAAATGTCGGGATATACACTTAAAGAATATATTCACAAAGACCAACTTAAACAATATTTGGCATCAAAAGAAATGAATAATCAGTCAGATTATAATGGTCAGCAGACTATGCAATCAGATAATACAAATGAGGGCAATAGTTCATGGGATTATACAGATTTTGCGCCGGCACCATTTTCAAAGGAAGTCTTTGCAACATCACAGGTGGTTGATAATAATTGGTATGATAATGGGATTTTTTCGTCATATATGTCAATGGCATATCCACATGATATTTGGGAATATTCGGCTAGTTTAAATATCAATATGGTTAATAATCCGTATGATTATAGTGGTTTCCAAATATATAGTCATCAATGTGAAGAAGCCCAACAAGTGTATTGGTATTTAGTTCCTATATCGCAAGCACCTGCTCCAGAAGTGTATGCGTATGACATAAATTCCAATACTATGAAATTAGTTTTCTCGAACGGAAATGTTTTCGAATAGATTGTAAAGAGAGGTAAAAAAGAAATTGTGTTAGCAAAAAGGTAAAACACAATGTGAATAAAAGTATTGTCAAATGATAAAAATTTGATATAATGAAATTAGAAAAAGACAACCGCCACAGAGTGGTTGACCAAGAGTGAAAAGAAAAAGCCTTCCCGCACCGGCCAAAGTACAGGGAAGGTTTTTCTACTTTAGTGACAAATCAAATGAATGAATGTCAGTAGTGCTATGAGGAACATGCCAAACGACATGAGGTCTTTGAAATCAAAGTTTTTCTTCATAGGCATCACCTCCATTCTATGTAATAGATGAAGGTCACCACCCTGCAACACGGTTGCCTGCAACTCTAGAGAGTTGCTATAAATATTATAGCACAAAACAAAAGAGAACACAAGTTCGACTTCGGAAAATAGACACGCTCATTTGATTGCATATCTTATTACGAAAGAATATAATCAGAGGGGATTTTTATATCTGTTTCAATAAGGGTAAAACTAATCGCGATGGGTGGCAGATGTAGTGGAAATATAAAAGGTTGATATATCACATGGAATATAACATAAAAAATATTAAGACGTCAAAAACAGTTTACCATTTATATTTGTATGTGCTATTATTTGAATAGTAAATGTTATGAATTATTACTAGCCGAAAAAGAAATTCATTGGATGTTTAAAATTGAATTATTTACATATATTTTGAATATCTATATTTGGCGAGGCGAGTAATTATGATAATTGTGGAGGACTTACGGATGAAAAAAACAGTTAATCTTGATGCAATGATAGAACGAGCAGATTTTAGAGCCGAAGAAGGATATACTGCATCTAATCGTTTCAAACAATTAAAGGCTAGTGATTTAAAAATAGACTCTGCCATGAGGTGCATGTTAAGAAAACCAGATTTTCAAAGAGAGACGAGAGATTGGAACATTCCTCAAATCACAAACTTTATATCAAGTATATTAGACCGACACTTTATTCCATCCCTTATACTATGGCAGAATAAGGGGGCCACAACATTCGTGATTGACGGGGCACATAGGTTAAGTGCGTTTATGGCATGGATAAATGATGATTATGGCGACGGTGCAATATCAGCAGAATTTTATGGACGAAAAATTAGTGACGAGCAATTGGAATTGGCTAAAAAAGCAAGGACCCAAATAGAAAAAGCAGTTGGAAAGTATAGTATGTATCAGGACGCAATAAGAAACTCCCAAAAATATGATGCGGAGATAGTGCGAAAAGCCATGGGATTGGAATCCTTTGCTTTTGATATTCAATGGATAGAAGGTGATGTCTCTGTGGCTGAAAAATCATTCTTTAACATTAATCAAAAGGCAGTTCCAATAAATAATACGGAGTTAAAGATATTAGAGGCTAGAAACAAACCGATAGGTATTGCAGCAAGGGCTATTGCATATTCCGGAAGTGGGTATAAATATTGGAAGAACTTTGATATGGAGAAACAAGGGGAAATTGAAACGATTGCACAAGACATTAATGATATTCTGTTTTTGCCTAAAACGGAAAGACCAATCACAACATTAGATGTTGCAGTTGCTGGTAAAAACCAAATGGACCTTCAACTAATCTTTGATATACTGACGTATTCAAATGATAAAATATCAGATGTTGAAGACAAAACGGGTGAAGAAACAGTAAAAACATTATTAAACACGAGAAAGATATTGCAAATGCTTAATTCAAAGGAGCCAGGTTCTTTAGGATTACATCCAATTATCTATTTTTATTCAAAGAAAGGTAATTTTAAGCCTGCAAATTTTTATGCGACTCTATTGTTTGTAAAGGAGTTAAAACAGAAAAATAAATTTAATTGTTTTACTGATGTAAGAAAGAACTTCGAAGAGTTTATTTACAGAAATGATTACATTGTTGACCAATTAAACAGAAATATGCGTTCGTCCAAAAAGAGTGCGGATGTAATTAAAAACTTCTTTATGTTAGTAATGAATGAGTTAAAGGCAGGTAAGAACGAGAAGGAAATATTAAACACCATAAAGCAAACGTTTAATAATATCAATCTTTCTCAGGAGGAAGAAATGATAGGGGATACTTTTAATACAAATAGAAAAAGTGAAACCTACATTTCAACGGCACTAAAGTCAGTTGTACGATGTGGAATTTGTGGAGGAGTTGTTCATGTAAATTCAACATCTGTTGACCACATAGTGCGAAAAAGGGATGGCGGTTTAGCCACGAAAGATAATGGTCAAATAACACATCCATATTGTAATACAGGATATAAAAATTAAATATCGGAGTTTGATATTAAGGAGTGAGTTTGTTAATGTGGAAAAGAGTAACATGCAAAAAATGCAATTCAGTTATTGAATATGAAGACAAATCTATCTTCGAGGGAAATAGAGAGCGTGAGGATGTGCAATGTTTAATTTGTAAAAATATTGTTGCACATGTTTTCACTGACTTGATTCATGATGTGCGTCTAGTTAAGGATGGAAGAAAATCGAACTGATTATAAATACTTTTTAAATTGTTTTAGAAAGAAAAAAGGCACCAGAGTTGGTGCCTTTTTTCTGTTCTTAAATCATTTTGATTTTATCGCACTACCCAATCTTTCATTATATTCATGTAACAATTATAAAGCAAGCAGGAGGACATAGACAAAGCGTAGAGCGTGTCTAATACCTTCTGCGAGAGAGTGAAATATGCCAACAGAAGGAGGTTTATCGGGCATATGGGATGTATGAAAAGAATCTCTTTGAGGTTATTTTTTGTACGAAGTACATTAGAAAATAACCAGTAAAGAGATGCAAACGAGAAAAATGGTAATTTTCAGTTCTATAATGGCAGTTTTTAAAAACCATCAAAGAAGAAAAATAACCGTTTAAGTTTGCATTGGCACCTGCAACGTTGCCCAAAGGCGGTCTTGGCGTTGCAGATAATGCGAGGTAAGAATTTCCTCCGCACCCGAGTCTGCAAAAGCAGATATGCGACAAAAAAGAAATTCATTGAGACGATTAACTAATGGGGCTGACATCCTACTGTCAAAGATTGGGAAAGGAGTATAAAGTCATGGCAAAAAGAAATAGTCTTGCGTATAGCCTTACGCACAATAAAAACGTAAATAGTATTGAAAATGAACGGACAAAGAAACAGTATGTGGAAAAGATTCGGATGTTTGCCAGATTCTTAAAAGAAGAATGTGGCATCAAGAGAATAGAGCAGTTAAAGGGGAAAGAAAAGCAATATCTGCAAATGTACGAAAGAAAATTAGAAGCCGATGGAAAAAGACCGGCAACAATACATACTTATATGGCTGCTTGTTGCAAAGCGGTAGATGTGAAATTAGATGAGATTGATAAACCGATTCGCAAGGCATCTACTATTATTCGCTCTAGGGATGCGAATAAAAATCAACAGGGAAAGGCACAAATGGAGAAAGAAGAAAATCAGAAGTTAATTATGTTTCAGAAAGCGGTTGGTATTCGTAGGGACGAATTGAAGCATTTGAAGAACGACAATTTGAAAAGGGATGAGAATGGATATCTGTGTGTGGAGATTCTGAAGGGCAAAGGCGGAAAATATCAACAGCAGAGAGTTGCATCTGAAGACGAAGCGTTTGTGAAATCATATTTTGATGGAAGTAAGGATAAGGTTTTCACAAAGGAGCAGATGGATAATAAGATTGACCTTCATTCTATAAGAAGTGCTAACGCTAGAGAAAAGTATGAGTATTATCTGAAAAGAATTGAGACCGAGCCAAAATATCGAGAACAACTGAGAAAGGAATGTCTTGACAGATTCGATGCAAGACATAAAAGGGATGAAAATTATAATCATAAAAGGAAAAGATTTATACAAGATATGGACGAGCGTAGACCTTATATTGTCAGAGGAGATAATAGAAAAATTGCGATAGAGAAAGGATATCCGACAGAATATAATCGTCTCGCATTAATGGCTGTTTCGGTCTTTCATTTAAGCCATTGGAGAACAAATGTGGCGGTAACAAATTATATGTTAGCAGGCTAATCATCAATGTCCATTTTCAAAACGAACCGAAAATCGACCTCTTCTTACATACTTTATATGTAGGGGTTTTTGTACAAGCAAACCTTTACATAGAATGTAATAAGGAGTGGGAGGTTTTCCGATATGACCGATAAGAAACAGAATAAAAAAGAAACATGGACCGTGAGTAGAACATATTTGAATCAATATACATACGAAGAATGCATCTCACGAATTATTCGAAGTCACATTAATAAATAAAAAGAAGGGCTGCCGATATATTCAAAATGCGCTATAATGCATGTGGGATATATCGACATTGTGAGGTGCAGATATGATTAACTCAAATGACGATATTAGAAAATTGAATACAGCAATTTATATCAGATTATCAAAGGAAGATGGAGACAAAGAGGAAAGTGATTCGGTAAGTAATCAAAGAATGATTTTGCAAGAATTTGTGCAGAAACATGATGACTTGATTCTATACCGCGAGTATGTGGATGATGGTTTTAGTGGTTTGAACAAAAATAGACCGGCATTTCAACAGATGTTAGATGACATTGATGCAGGCAAGGTCGAGTGTGTAGTTGTGAAGGATTTATCTCGGTTTGCGAGAGGATATCTGTTGTCCGGACTGTATCAAGAGGAAATTTTCCCGGATTTAGGAGTTCGTTTTATTGCTGTCAATGATAACTATGATAGTGTGGATGATGAAGACGGCTTTGATTTTTTTCTTCCAGTACGGAATTTTTTGAACGAGTTTGTTTCGAGAGATACATCTAAAAAGGTGCGTCGAGTTATACAGGAAATGCAAAAGCAAGGGAAGTTTGTAGCAGCATTTGCTCCGTATGGATATAAGCGTAATCCCTTAGATAAACATCAATTGATTGTGGATGATTATGCGGCAGAAATTGTCAAAAGAATCTTTGAAATGTACTTGTCCGGAATGGGTATGATGACTATCTCAAAAGCGTTAAATGCAGAAGGGATTGTGTGTCCTACTGTTTACAAGAACATCAACGGCTCGAATTATACAAATAGCAATCGCTTGAATGAGACAGTATATTGGACGGAAACCACCATTAAGAACATTTTGAAGAATGAAACATACACAGGTGTCTTAGTGCAGGGGAAAACAGTAAGAAGGTTGAATCGAAAGCCGAAAAAATTACCGAGTAGTCAATGGATTCGAATCCCTAATATGCATGAAGCAATCATTTCAAAAGAAACATTTGAAAAAGCACAGATGTTACTGAAACGCAATTCCAGAAGTATGAAAGTGGATGCTCCGTCCTCACTTTTTGCAGGTGTATTAAAGTGTAAAGAATGTGGTCGTGCTCTTTGCAAAACGGAATATGACAATGTGGTTACATATAAGTGTTCTACCTATAAAAGAAAGGGAAGGACATTGTGCACGCCCCATGCAATTAAGTTGGAAACCTTAAGCGACATTGTAATGGATGATTTGAATTGTATGATTCAGCAGGTAAAAGACTTGGATGCAATGGTAAAGAAACATGAGTTGCCGGCAAAAAAGAATTTTGCCAATCAAAAAGAAAAATTAGAAAGAGAAATTGCAAATACAAAGCGTAAAAAGACATCATCTTATGATGATTACAAGGAAGGTATAATCTCTGTAGAAGATTATAAGACTTACGCAAAACTTTGCGATGAAAAAAAGACCCAGTTAGAAACGCAATTAAAGTCCATCCTAGATGCTGAACAGGAGAATCAGATTCTTCCGAAAAGCAGATGGATTGATAAATTGCTCCAGACAAACAGAATTGAAGTTTTAGACAAAGAAATGGTGTTGGATATGATTGATACGATTTGGGTATGTGAGAATCACACCATTGAAATTGTCTACAGGTTCTCCGGAGAACTGGATTATTTATTCAAGAAACAGTTGTAACTAATAATTGGCACAACTGATACCCACCACACGGTGGTGTCAATCCGGGTGCGGTTTACGAAGGAAGGCAGGAAAAAGACGATGCACTTGCGCTTGTTCTCGCTATTGGACCTATCTTGCAAAACAACGGAATTGATGTACTATATACCAGAACAACCGATGTATACCAGACGCCTCTTCAAAAGGCAGAACTTGCAAATGAAGCCGATGTAGATTATTTTGTTTCCATTCACAGAAACTCGTTCCCGGAAGACAATATTGTTTCCGGAGTCGAAAGCCTTGTCTATGACTTGTCAGGTGTTAAATATGAGATGGCACAGAACATCAATGCACAATTGGAAACTGTCGGTTTCGTGGACTTGGGTGTGAAAGCAAGACCAAATCTTATTGTACTTAGACGCACCGAGATGCCGGCAGTACTTGTCGAGGCCGGATTTATCAATTCAGATACCGACAATATGCTCTTTGATGCGAATTTCCAGGCAATTGCGCAGGCAATCGCAGATGGTATTATTGAAACAATCAATGTTCAGCCGGAAACGTTGGAATCTAGATATTCCGTTCAGGTAGGGGCTTTCCGTAACCGCAATTACGCGGAAGATTTGCAGGAAGAACTAATGGAAATGGATTTCCCGGCACGAATTGAGAGAGGAGACGGCTATTTCCGTGTACGTGTAGGGGACTTCCGAACCATCGACGAGGCAAGCAGATTGGAACGAAGATTAAAAAGGGCTGGATATCAGACGGTAATTGTGACATAATAGAGGTACAAATGAACTGCGCGGAGGTGCACATGGAAGGCAAGACAGAATTTTTAAAGAAACTAAATGATTTGGTAACTGTAGTTCGCGACAACGGGAATCAGATTACAGTAGACGAAGCGAGAACATATTTTTCGGGCATGGACTTGAACGAAGAACAGATAGAATTAGTCTTCGACTATCTTTTGGCACAAAAGGTAGTCGTAAAAGGCTATATTAAGATGGACATGCATACCTCTGAAGAAACACTGTTAGTACTTACTGAGGATGAAGAAGCATACTTAAAAGAGTATCAGGAAGATTTGAAGGCTTTCAAACCTGTGACAGAGCAAGAGCGAGCAGTCCTGTTTGATAAAATGATAAAGGGTGATTCTAATGCGAAGAATCGTGTTGTAGAAATCTATTTACAAGACGTGATTGGAATTGCCAAGGAAATGTATCATCCTGAGATTTTCTTGGGTGATTTGATTCAGGAAGGAAATGTGGGTTTAATCCTTGGAGTAGAAATGATTACAGACATAGAAACGGCACACCAAACCATCACAGAGCAGATTCGTCAAAGCATTCAGATGCTCATTGAAGAACAGACAGAACTAAGTAGTCGTGACAAAAAAATGGTAGAAAAAGTAGCAATGCTTGATGAGAGTATCAAGACTCTTACGGAGGAACTTGGACGAAAAGTGACCATTGATGAACTCGCAGTTTATATGGGACTGACCGAGGATGAGATTGAGGATATTCTAAAATTAACTGGAGAGGAATCGGAGGAATAAGAAAATGGGTGTAAATCGGTTCTATCAAGAATGTTATACCCAGTAACAGCAAGAAAGAATCAGTTAAAGGAGCATTTTAGGAGTGAGATTTCTATACGATGAATAATATTTTGAAAAATACCCACGATTTTGTAAAACTATGGGTATCAAACAAAGAAGTAGGTGTGTCTATAGAAACAATAGCTGAAAAAGGCAGGTCAAAATGCAATTAGAGCGAAAAAATGGGTATAGTATAATAAATTTGTTTACTATATACCCAGTTGGCAAAGATACAATGAATAAGCGGGTAAAAAAGTGCTGTAGCACTTTTTTACCCGCTTGTGCTACAGCCTCCAAAATTCCTTTATTATTCTTCGATTTCCTCATCCTCATCATCTTCAAGGTAGAAATCTTCCGGAATAAAGATGTGTACTTTTTCTACACGGTTTTTATCGAGAGAATCAACAACAAGGCGAAGGCCTTTTTCTGTTGTAATCTCATCACCGACCTCCGGATGTCGGTCTAGGTTTTCAATGATGAAACCGCCGAGTGAATCGTATTCTTCTGACTCGAGTTTGAGTTCCAAACGATCATCCAGGTCATCCAAACTGATGGAGCCTTCCAAAATGTATTCGAAATCATTGATTCTTGTAAGAAGCTCGTCCTCTTCGTATTCATCATATTCATCATGGATTTCGCCGACAATCTCTTCCAGAATATCTTCCAGTGTAATCAGGCCGGCAGTTTCGCCATATTCATCAAGAACAATGGCGATGTTGTAGGATGCTTCACGCATTTCCACAAGGAGTTCAGATACAACCTTGTGCTCATAAGTGAAATACGCTTCACGCAGAAATTCACGGATGTGAAAATCCTCTTTATGATTATATAAAAGCAGATCCTTCATGTTGATTGTGCCAATTACATTGTCCGTTGTCTCTTCGTAAACCGGGAGACGAGTGAATTTGTGTTCGCGGAAAATGTCAATCAATTCTTCATAAGAACTCTCTACATCTGCAAATACCACGTTAACACGAGGTACCATGACATCCTTTGCTTTTGCATCGCCCAAGTCGAACACGTTGTTAATCATTTCGCGTTCTTCTTCCTCAATGACACCGCTCTCATGGCTTACTTCTACGATGGTTCTAAGTTCGTCTTCAGTCATGGCGTCCGGTTTTGCATTCGGGTCCACGCGAAGAATAAAGAGAATGATGCGAGCCAATATGTTGATGAGGAAACTTATCGGTGTCAAAACTACCATAATAAAATGAATTGGATAAGCATATACTAAAGAAAGCTTTTCCGAATTGATAGTTGCGACCGTCTTCGGTGCGATTTCACCGAAAATCAAAATAAGTATCGTGATAATACCGGTTGCTATTGCAACTGCATAAGAGGCAATAGGTCCGATAACATCGCGTGCAAGCTCATAAGCGATTGTTGTGGTCAGTGATGAAGCAGAAAGGTTCACAATGTTGTTGCCGATTAGAATAGCACTCAACATTTTGCCTGAATGCTCGGTTAGCTTCATAACCATCTTTGCACGTTTGTTTCCATCATCTGCGAAAGAACGCATCTTGATTTTGTTTACGGTTGTCAGGGCAGTTTCTGCGGAAGAAAAGAATGCAGACAGTCCTAATAAAATTACTAAAATTACTACTTGTAAGCCGACACCTTGCTGGGCGGCACTCTGTATGGCGGCACTAGGGTCCACTGATACATCAACTCCTTTTTAAAATTAATTTTGTACATATTTATCCTACTATAACCTATTTCTGTAAAAAATGCAAGAGCACGTTGAATTTCGCGGGAGTTTATTGTATGATGGGATATGGAACATTTCTGTTTGCATTTTAAGAATATATGGAGAATGTTGAATGAATCTGAATATTTATAATCAATTGATTCAAATAATAGATAAAGAGCGTGTGCTTTTCGATGAACCGATGAAAAAACACACGACATTTCGTGTGGGAGGCAATGCCGATTTTTTTGTGAAGCCAAGTACAGCTGAGGAAGTGAAGCGAGTGGTGGCATTATGCAAGAAGGAGAATCTTCCTTATTATATATTGGGAAATGGAAGCAACCTTTTAGTCGGTGACAAGGGTTATCGAGGTGTTATCATTCAGATTTATAAAGATATGAATGAGATTGTGGTGGATGGCGATAGAATTCGTGCCCAGGCGGGAGCATTGCTTTCCAAAGTCGGAAGTGTGGCACTGGAGGCAGGACTCGCAGGATTCGAGTTCGCGGCAGGTATACCTGGGACAGTGGGCGGCGCTGTCATGATGAATGCAGGTGCTTACGGCGGAGAGATGAAGGATATTCTTGCGAGTGCAACTGTACTTACGGGGGATGGAGAAGTCCTGCAACTTGCCAATGAAGAATTGGAACTTGGATATCGCTCCAGCGTGATTGCAAAGAAGAATTATGTTGTGTTAGAAGCGGAATATCAGTTAAAAGTAGGAGATAAGGCACAGATACGTGCGCAAATGGACGAACTTAAGGTAAGACGTGTAACAAAGCAACCACTGGAATATGCGAGTGCAGGAAGCACGTTTAAAAGACCGGAGGGTTATTTTGCAGGAAAACTCATACAGGATGCCGGGCTTCGCGGATTTGAGGTTGGCGGTGCACAAGTTTCGGAAAAACATTGTGGATTTGTAATTAACAAGGGCGATGCTACTGCGGCTGATATTGTGGAACTTATGAATCAAGTATCTGAAAAGGTATTTCAAGAGTTTGGCGTGATGCTTGAACCGGAAGTGAGACGCTTGGGAGAATTTTAAAAGTTATGAAACAGGAATTGACGTTTTCCGGGGAAGTAAAGGAGGAACTTTCCCGACATCAGGCAGAGAAAGAACACTGCAATCTTGCAGAAATTTCCGCCATTATCAGTATGTGCGGCAAGATTTCGATTGACAGTAGAGAGCGCTATTCTATTAAAATGCGCACGGAAAATGTGTCTGTGGCGAGAAAATACTTTACATTATTAAGAAAAACATTTAATATAGATACGGAAACTCTGGTCTCCACAAACAAAAAGAAGGAACATATCACATATACAGTGATTGTTAAGCGGCACGAGGACGCTATGCGAGTGCTAAAGGAGATTCAGTTAATAGACGATAATGGTGAGATTTCAGAAGAATTCTCGATTATTAGAAGAACATGTTGTAAGCGTGCATATCTTAGAGGTGCGTTTTTGGCGGTGGGTTCTATCAGTAATCCGGAGAAATCTTATCACATTGAACTCGTATGTTCGAATCGAAGAAAAGCAAACGAACTTCGAATGTTAATTAATGGTTTTCGATTAGATTCAAAGGTGATACTCCGAAAGAATTCGTATGTGGTATATTTAAAAGAAGGTTCTCAGATTGTAGACTTGTTGAATATCATGGAGGCACCGATATCTTTGATGAAGATGGAGAATGTACGGATTTTGAAAGAAATGCGTAATTCGGTGAACCGCAAAGTGAACTGTGAGACTGCCAATATCAATAAGACAGTGTCTGCGGCTGCAAAACAGGCTGATGATATTGCATTTATTCAAAAGGCCATGGGGCTTTCGAAGCTGCCCGAGACATTACAGGAGGTTGCGAGCCTGCGTCTTGCGAATCCGGAGGCATCTCTTAAGGAGTTAGCGGAACTTTGCACATCAGAAATAGGAAAATCAGGTATTAATCATAGATTGAGAAAATTAAGTGAGATAGCAGAAGAGCTAAGAGGAAACAAGGAGGAACAAACATGGTAAAGAAAACAGTGACAGTTCAGCGTGAGGAAGGATTAGAAGCGCGCCCCATAGCAATGCTGGTTCAAAAGGCAAGCCAATTTTCAAGCAGGGTACATATTGAAGTTGGAAACAAGAGTATCAATGCTAAAAGTATCATGGGCATGATGTCTTTGCGTGTTGGCAATGGGGATGAAGTTGTTGTTGTGACAGAGGGAGCAGACGAGGTGGCTGCAGCAGACGAGATTGAATTATACTTAAAAGCACAATAGGAAACGATAACGTCAAAGAGCATATGTGCGATATGCTCTTTTTGTTACTTGACATTTTGATGAAGGGGGTAGCGACATGAAACGGATGTTATTCATATATAATCCGAATGCAGGTAAAGGATTACTGAAAGCAAGGTTATCGGATGTACTTGATATTATGGTCAAAGCAGGGTACGAGCTGGTAGTATATCCGACTCAAAGTTATAAGGATGCTTATCGAAAAGTAGTTCACATGGATAATGACTACGATATTGTTGTTTGCAGTGGCGGAGACGGTACCTTGGATGAAGTTGTGACCGGAATGATGAAGCGCGATAAAGAAGACCGTATACCGATTGGCTATATTCCGACCGGAACCACGAATGACTTTGCAAACAGTCTTCATATATCACGTGATATTATGGAGGCGGCTGATACGGCAGTACATGGTAGGCCGTTTGCATGTGATGTGGGTAGATTTAATAAGGATGTGTTCGTCTATGTTGCGGCGTTTGGCCTATTTACGGACGTGCCATACCAGACAGACCAGAAGCTTAAGAATGCATTGGGTCATGCAGCATATGTTTTGGAAGGTGTAAAACGCTTGTCAAATGTTCCTTCTTATCATATTAAGATCACGGCAGATGACAGAGTGATAGAGGATGATTTCATGATTGGTATGATAACGAATTCTAGGTCCGTTGCCGGTTTTCGCAGTATCATGGGAAAAGATGTGAAGTTTGATGACGGTGAGTTCGAGGTGATGTTAATCAAGAAACCAAAGAGTCTCATCGGGCTGCAGGAGATTATCACAGCACTCTTGATAGAGAGCTTTGACACGAAACACATGTATACGTTCAAAGCGAAAGAAATTACACTGGAATCAAAAGAAGAGATACCTTGGACACTGGACGGAGAATATGGCGGACAGCATGAAGAGGTTCATATTATAAACAAAAAACAGGCGCTTGAGATTATGATAGAGCGTGAAGAAGAGGAGTAGAAAAATGGAAAACAGAGAGAAATTTTCATCGAGATTGGGATTTATCCTAATATCAGCAGGATGCGCAATTGGACTTGGTAATGTGTGGAGATTCCCATACATAACAGGAAAATACGGCGGAGGCGTATTTGTGCTCATTTATTTATTCTTTTTACTTGCAATGGGACTTCCTGTTGTAGTAATGGAATTTGCAATGGGACGCGCCAGCCAGAAGAGTATTACAAAATCTTATGACGTGCTTGAACCAAAAGGAACGAAGTGGCATATTCACAAGTATTTTGCGTTCGCAGGAAATTACCTGCTTATGATGTTCTATACAACAGTTGGCGGCTGGATGGTAGCGTATTTCTATAAAATGCTGACCGGTAAATTTGTAGGTGCAGACAGCGATAAGATTGCACAGATTTTTGCGGACTTGACTTCGAATCGAAACGAGATGATTCTGTGGATGGTTATTATTTCAGTGCTTGGTCTTCTTGTTTGTTCGATTGGATTGGAAAAAGGCGTCGAAAAAATCACAAAACCAATGATGCTTTGTCTGTTTGGACTTATGGTTGTATTGATTGTCCGTTCTTTGTCGTTGCCAAATGCAGTGGAAGGATTAAGTTTCTATTTGAAGCCGGATTTCTCTAAGGTGAAAGAGGCAGGACTTGGTGAAGTGCTCTATGCGGCGATGGGCCAATCCTTCTTTACACTTAGTATTGGTATTGGTTCGCTTTCAATCTTCGGTAGTTATATTGGAAAAGAACGTTCACTTACAGGCGAGGCCATCAGTGTTATGGCACTTGATACAGCAGTAGCAATTATGGCGGGACTCATTATCTTCCCTGCATGTTTTGCGTTTGGAGTAAATCCGGGAGAAGGACCTGGACTTGTGTTTGTAACTTTGCCGAACATCTTTAACGGAATGGCAGGAGGACGTATCTGGGGGTCATTGTTCTTCCTGTTTATGACATTTGCAGCATTTTCAACCGTAATTGCAGTATTCCAGAATATTATTGCATGTGCGAGAGACCTATGGGGATGGTCGCTCAAGAAATCTACCTGGGTGAACGGTGCACTTTTGATCGTACTCAGTTTGCCATGTGTACTTGGAATGACCGATTGGGCATCTTTCCGTCCACTTGGCATGGATATACAAGGATGGGAAGACTTTATTGTAAGTAACAATTTATTACCAATTGGAGCGCTACTCTACATTCTTTTCTGTACGAGCAGATATGGATGGGGTTGGAAAAATTTCCTTGAGGAAGCGAATGCCGGAGAAGGTACCAAATTCCCTGCAAGTAAGGCATATAGATTTTATTTGACATATATCTTGCCTATAGTGATTGTTTTCAT
Organism: Faecalimonas sp.; assembly: GCA_045630205.1. Lineage (GTDB taxonomy): Bacteria > Bacillota > Clostridia > Lachnospirales > Lachnospiraceae > Faecalimonas. Next base: position 20,922 of record JAZQSP010000020.1, read on the forward strand.
TTTCATTATGGCTTATGTGACATTATTTAAGAAGTAAGGTAAAAATAAAAAAAGTACTTGTATATTGTGGAAAAATGTTTTACAATGTACAAGTACGAGTAAGGCCCGTTGGTCAAGCGGTCAAGACGCTAGCCTCTCACGCTGGAATCAGGGGTTCGATTCCCCTACGGGTCACTAGGGGGACGGAA
>JAZQSP010000021.1:0-5074 GCA_045630205.1 Faecalimonas sp.
GGCTCAGTGCCCACAATGTAAAGTGCCTGCAGAGAAATTCACAGAGCAAAAGGGCGAAAGAGAATGGGCAGCAGAACATGTTGTTGGTGTAGCTAAAGGTGTTAGCGAAGACATCATTATGGACCTTAGAGCAAACTTTGAAGGCGAGTGTACAGAAGTTGGTATGTACCTTGCAATGGCTAGAGTTGCTCACAGAGAAGGATATCCGGAAATCGGATTATACTGGGAAAAAGCAGCTTGGGAAGAAGCAGAACATGCAGCAAAATTTGCAGAGCTTCTCGGTGAAGTTGTAACAGACAGCACAAAGAAGAATCTTGAAATGAGAATCGACGCTGAAAACGGCGCAACAGCAGGTAAGTTTGACCTCGCGAAACGTGCGAAAGCTCAGAACCTTGACGCTATCCACGATACTGTTCATGAGATGGCTAGAGACGAAGCTCGTCACGGAAAAGCATTCGAAGGTCTTCTTGCAAGATACTTCGGCTAAACTAAGAAAGGAAGTAATGAATTATGAAATATGTATGTCCACCATGTGGTTATGAATACGATCCGGTAGTAGGTGATCCGGATAACGGAATTGCACCTGGAACTGCTTGGGAAGATATCCCGGAAGATTTCGTTTGCCCACTCTGCGGATTGGGAAAAGAAGATTTTGAAGAAGTTTAATAAAAGATAGTATTATAGGAGGATGTGTATTATGTCAAAATACGCAGGAACAAAAACAGAGAAAAACTTAATGGAAGCATTTGCAGGCGAGTCTCAGGCTCGTAACAAGTACACTTACTTTGCATCAGTTGCTAAAAAAGCAGGATTTGAGCAGATCGCAGCTCTTTTCCTTGAGACAGCTGATCAGGAAAAAGAACACGCTAAAATGTGGTTCAAGGAATTCCACGGCTTAGGTGATACAGCACAGAACTTAATCTGGGCTGCAGAAGGTGAGAATGATGAGTGGACTAATATGTACGCTCGTATGGCTGATGAAGCTGAAGAAGAAGGCTTCACAGAATTGGCAAGAAAGTTCCGTTATGTTGCAGCGGTTGAGAAATCTCACGAAGAGCGCTACAACAGACTTTTGAAACACTTACAAGAAGGTAACACTTTCAAAGGTGAATCTCCACTTGGTTGGAAATGCCGCAACTGTGGTTACATCCACTTAGGAGAGGAAGCTCCTGTTGTTTGCCCAACATGTGCTCATCCACAAGCTTACTTTGAAAGAAAAGCTGAAAACTACTAGGAACTCCCCTAATAATTTTCTTATTACAAACGAAGACGACTTGGAACTCCCTCCAAGTCGTCTTATTTTTTTACTCATTAATAAAATCAATTAATTTTCCAAGTACCGGTTCAAACGCTGCTCCGTACCAGTGATTGTCTAATTTTGCAGTTTCTTTGATACACTCTACCGTATAATCTGCTGCAATCTTTGCTGCATCGTAAGCATTTTTCCCTCTTACCAATGCTCCTACAAATGCGGATGCGTAGATGTCGCCTGTTCCATGACAGCTGTTTGGCATCTTGTCATGTTCGTAGTATGCATAACTACCATTCTCATACACTACGACACCTGTCTTTCCTTCCTCATAAGAGATTCCGGTAAATATAATATTCTTGCATCCAAGTACAACTAATTTTTCCAATATTTCATCAATGTATGCGCGGTCATATTCTGTCTTGTACTCTACTCCTGTGAGGAAGCATGCCTCTGTAATATTTGGTACAATATAATCTGCTTTTCCGCAAAGTCCTTTCATCGCCTCAACGAACTCAGCATCAAATCCAGGATAGAGATTGCCGTTGTCCGCCATAGCAGGGTCTACAATCTTCACGCATGTATCAGAAGCTGTGTCTGCAAAAATGTCTTCCACATATGCAATCTGCTTCGTACTTCCGAGATACCCGGTATAAATAGCATCGAACTTGATTCCTTCTTTCATCCAATGCTGTTTGATGTTTGGCATATCTTCTGTCAAATCGCGGAATGTATAACCACTGAATCCCGCTGTATGTGTTGAAAGTACTGCCGATGGCAATACACATGTCTCCAATCCACATGCTGAGAGAATCGGAAGTGCTACAGTAAGGGAGCACTGACCTACACATGAAATATCTTGAATCGTAAGTATTTTCTTATAAGACATAATATCATCTCCTTGTATATTCGTTATGATTATGCCTTATTATAACCTTTTTTGGTATTGTTAAAATATCCAAATTGAAAAATATTTATATGACCAGTTATTGCTTGTCTTTACGTTTTGCCCTTCGCACTCGGTTGATATGCCTTTCAAAATCTCCATTGTTCAGAAGTTCCGTTAAAACATACTGTTCAAATACCGGAACCGTACAAGAGTAGAATCCCAGTTTTTCTTCAAATTCTTGAGCCAAATGCTCCGGAAGAACCATGTATCCAATACGCATAGATGGTGCAATCGTCTCTGAAAATGTATTCAGATAGATGACATTTTCATTTTTCGCAAGGGAGAATACCGTGTCCTCATTCTTTTTAGAAACCGTAAGTTCTGATGCATAGTTATCTTCTATAATATAACCTCTTCGTTGTTCAGCCCACCGTAGGTATTCCTGTCTTTTTGACACACTGGCTGTCACTCCACTTGGATAACTGTTAAATGGCGTTACATGAAGAACAGTTGCATCTGTCCGCTCCAGTTCTGAGGTTCGTATTCCACTTTGTCCCATTTCCAGCATGTCGCAGTCAACATGATTAGCCTCATAAACTTGACGAATCTTGTCGTAAGACGGATTCTCCAATCCGATTTTTCGCTCCTTACCAAGCAACTGTACAATTAAACTATAAAGATATTCTGCCCCCGAACCAATCATAATATGCTGTGGGCTTACGATAATGCCATTGCTTCTTTTTAGGTAGGAAGAAATCGCCTCGCGAAGCTCCATGCATCCATAATTTGGTGATTTTACTAAGATATCATTCCTATATTCTGTTAAGACACGGCGCATGGTTTTGGCAAGTACAGAAAACGGGAACTCATATTTCATCCGGTCATGCTCCCGAACACGAGATGGCTCGTGATGATTCTCGTCATGAAACCCATTTATATGCTCTTCTATAAAATAAAAATCGCTCTCGCGATATATTACAAAATATCCTCTGCGCTCTCTAGCTTCAATATACCCTTCGTCACAAAGAATGGAATAGGTATGCTCTACTGTAATTACGCTGACTCCTGTTTCCTCTGCAAGCAAGCGTTTCGATGGCAATTTGCTTCCGTACATAAGAACACCGTCTATAATATCCCTTTTCATTTGCGTATATAATTGTATATATGCGAAATCCTCTTTTTCTAAATCTACATAGTATTTCATCTGGTAATGACCCTTTATCGCTCTTGTACAATATTTCCGACACCATCCAGAATTACTGTTGGACGATAAGCAAATGTTTCAACTGTTTCTCGCGTAGATACACCGGACAGAACTAAAACCGTAGACATACCACATTCCATTCCGGAAATGATATCGGTATCCATTCGATCGCCGACCATTACCGCATCTCCGGAATGACATCCCAGAATATTTAAGCCGGTGCGCATCATTAACGGATTAGGCTTACCGCAAAAATACGCTTTCTTCCCGGTAGCCAATTCAATAGGCGCAATCAGAGAGCCACAAGCCGGTGCAATACCATTCTCAATCGGCCCCGTCAGGTCAGAGTTTGCCCCAATCAGCTTTGCCCCATTTAACACCAGATTGGTTGCCTTTGTCAATGTATCTAATGAATAACTTTTGCTTTCGCCAACGACAACATAATCCGGGTTCACATCATTCATGGTAATTCCCGCATCGTAAAGTGCGTTAAACAAGCCTGCCTCACCGATGGCATATACAGAACAGCCAGGCGACTGCTCCTTCAAAAATGCTGCAGTGGCCAAAGCACTGGTATAAAAATGATCCTCGGAAACATCTAACCCCATGCGGGCCAATTTCTGCTGTAATTCTCTCGGTGTGTATCCGCTATTATTTGTCAAAAACAAAAACTGTTTGTTCTCTCGATGTAACCAATCGATGAACTCAACAACTCCCGGCAACACCTTATTTCCGTGATAAATGACACCGTCCATATCACAGATAAATCCTTTTTTCTCATTGAAATCTATCATCTGCGATTCCCTTTCTCTTATAAGTCTTTGATGTAATACATTATAGCCAACATCACTGTTTCCCGCAACCATATTCGTGTAAACACTATGTAAAACCAATGTAAACAACCGTTCATTTATATGAGGACTTTAAAATAGCGGCAGAAATTACTATCTGCCGCCAACTCTTCTTGATCTGTTTAAAATTCTACACATCCAGATATTCTAATGGATTCACCGGTTCTCCATTCTTCAACAGCTGAAAGTATAGATTACATCCTTCCACACTGTAATATTTTGTAGGCTCCCCTAAGTATCCGATAATATCTCCCTCTACAATATTTTCTCCCTGCGTTACACACACTTCGCCAAGTTGACCGTAGACTGCTTCATAACCATCACCGAGACTGACTGTAACTGTCACTCCTGTCTGTGAATCCGTCTTAATAGATGTTACTTTTCCATCTTCTGCCGCGTTAACTTCTTGTCCTACATTTCCTGCAATCACAACTGCCGGATTATATTTATACTGGTCTAAGGTAGAGAAATAAATGGTCTCATCCATGCTGTAATTCAAAAGAACGTTACCATCTATCGGCCAGATAAGCATATCCTCCTGTGAAAAAGAATGCTTCTTTTGTGTCACCGGAGCCTGTACGATTGGTGTTTCTTCAATCACAACTTCCGGTTTCTCTGTAATCTCTGCCTCCACCTTATCTCCGTGTGTGACCTGTGATTTTTCTTCTAAATTCTTTTCTTCTGTTTTTGCCAATTCGCCCTCGGACTTTCTTTCATAGTTACTAAATGTAATTGCACCCACTATCGCAATCATCGCAACGAAACAAATCACGAGACCGACTGCCGCACCTTTATCTTTTTTCATATTCATCACCTCTGGCTTTATTTTTGCCAGAAACCGATACCCTTATTCCAGATTCCACAAAATTTCTGCAACCTCT
>JAZQSP010000022.1:0-1185 GCA_045630205.1 Faecalimonas sp.
TTCGTTGAGAGAATGCTGCTTGACACGGTTTCCTTCTTCCATTTACACAGTATGGCTGAAGCAGAGAAGATTCCACTTGCAGACTATTTGGTGGTTTTGAAGGATTCGGTGGCGACAGCGAAATACTCTCGTAATTACAACAAAATTTTAGAGCAGAAATCAAAAGCACACAGGAAGAAATGAAAGAGATAAGAACAGTCGTTTCTGGACTCGGTGAGGCGATAGTCAATTCCATTAAGGAGAATATGGAATCCTACAATCAGGGTGACTCCAACCTCGCCAAATCCCTCCGTTTTGAAGCGGACGAAGAATCCCTCAAAATATATGCAGCGGATTACTGGGACTACGCCGAAAAAGGCAGGGGACCGGGCGGTGTTCCAAGGGATTTCCACTCAATCCTTGACAGTTGGATTACAAGACACTCCGTATCCTATGACGGTGACAAAGACCTTTTCATAAACAACGTGAAATGGTCAATTATCCGTTACGGAACGAAAATGTGGAGGAACGGAGAAGTCCGTGATTTCGTGAAAGACGCCGTTGAAAAAAACCTGAAATTTTTCGAAAGAGATATTTCAGAGACCCTCATAAAAGACATAACAGAAACAACCAAAGAATGAAATACTTTACTATCAAAGAGTTATGTGTGTCTGGTTCATACCCTAAACTCGTTGAGATTCCGAAGCAGGGTTCAAACGAATACAAGAACATAGTCTATCTGATTGAAAACCTCCTTGACCCGGTGAGGGAAAATCTCGGAAAACCGATAAGGGTCACTTCCGGTTATCGTCCAAAACCATTGAACGACGCAGTAGGAGGCTCTCCAACTTCAAACCACTTGAAAGGTCTCGCCGCCGACATTCACACAGGAAACGATTCTTCCGACAACATTGGTATAATTGAATCCCTACTGAATCTCGGAATCACCTATGACGAGTGCATAGCCGAAGGAGCTCTCTTCAACAAAGAGGGGGAACTCGTTTCGGCCAAATGGGTTCATTTGGCGTTGAGGCCGTACAACAACAGACACAAGTTCATTTACACCAACGACTTCAAGACATACCACCCTCTGAAAAAGACAACCAAGATTACAAAATGAAAAAAGGAGAACCAACCGGTTCTCCTTTTTTTTACTAACCAAAATAAAAAAATCCTCCGCTCACATTACTGAAAGCGGAGGCAAAA
>JAZQSP010000023.1:0-21681 GCA_045630205.1 Faecalimonas sp.
TATTCTTTTAAATGATATGGGACCAATAGGGCTCGAACCTATGACCCTCTGCTTGTAAGGCAGATGCTCTCCCAGCTGAGCTATGATCCCATATATAAGCGGGTCGTTTCCGCAACCCGCTTTGCTAGTATACTATTAACTAGTAGTGCTTGTCAACACTTTTTTTCATATTTTTTAACTATTTTTAATACTTCCAATGAAGTGTCTTGTTCTCTCCTCTTTCGGATGTTCGAACACTTCTATCGGGTCTCCCTGCTCAAGTATCCGTCCGTCATCCATAAAGATAACCTGGCTAGACACTTCTTTTGCAAAGGACATCTCATGAGTTACGATAATCATCGTTGTCTTCTTATCTGCAAGCTCCTTGATTACTCTTAGCACCTCTCCGGTAAGTTCTGGGTCAAGTGCTGATGTCGGCTCGTCAAAACACAAAATATCTGGCTCTAACGCAAGTGCACGTGCAATTGCAACACGCTGACACTGTCCGCCTGACAGTTGATGTGGATAATTGTTCATCCTGTTTTCAAGCCCCATCTGTTTCAAAAGTTCTACAGCCTGCGCTTTGATTTCCTCGTGAATCTCTTTCTTTTTTGCCTTATAATCCGGTCTTTCTTTCGCCAGCAACTCTTTTGCGAGCATCACGTTCTGCAGTGCTGTGTACTGCGGAAATAAGTTGAACGACTGAAATACCAATCCAAAATGCAAACGTTTGCTTCTGATATGCGACTCGTGCTGTGTACTTGCATCATCAGCATCAAACAACGTCTCACCATTGACACGAATCACACCTTTGTCCGGATGCTCTAAAAAGTTCAGGCACCGAAGAAGCGTAGTCTTACCGCTTCCCGAAGAACCGATAATGGAGAGAACCTGCCCCTCCTCCAACGAGAAACTGACATCCTTAAGAACATCAATGCGTCCGAAACTTTTATATATATTTTCAACTTCTAATACTGTCATCTCACACGCACCTCCCTATCGGAAATAATCCAGTTTTCTCTCTAAACGTCCAAGAAGAACGGTGAGAATTCCGCTAAATATCAAGTAATAAACTCCGGTAAAGAACAGAGGCCAGATTGCTCCCGCAATACCTTGCGAACCTTTGAGGAAAGCCTGTCCTGCCCATATAATCTCCTGCAGTGCGATAATACGAGCAAGAGATGTATCTTTAACCAATGTGATAATCTCATTTGACATCGGCGGTATGATACGTTTAATCATCTGCAACAATTTTACTTTAAAGAATATCTGACTTTTTGTCATACCAAGGACAAGTCCGGCTTCTTCCTGACCAACAGGAACGCTCTGAATTCCGCCTCGATAGATTTCTGAAAAGTAACATGCATAGTTAAAAATAAATGCTACTGCAGCTGCCAGAAAACGTCCGGCTTCGCCGCTTCCCCAGATTGGCGTTCCAAGCACCAATCCCGGAAAATAGTAGAAAATTAAAAGTTGAATCATGAGAGGCGTACCTCTCACGATCCAAACAATAATCTTTGTAAAATAACTCAATGGTTTAAACCGGGACATTGAACCAAAAGTGATGATAAGACCCAGTGGTACTGCTCCGATTAATGTTGCAAAGAACAACTTCAGCGTCTGCATAAAGCCAACGTTCAGTGCTTTTACGACAATTGGAAACTGCTCCAATATTAAATCCATATGTAATCCTGCTTTCTAAGTATATTATTGCTCAATGATAGATTCCTGAACACCGTATTCTTTTGCACACTTCATCATAGAACCGTCTGCATAAGCGTCTTTGAAGAATTTGTTAAGTGCTGCTGCAAGGTCAGAACCTTTACGGAAACCAACACCGTACTCTTCGCTGTTAAGACTTACAGTGTATGTCAAATCAGCATATCCTGTACCTTCACCAATCATAGCACCTGCCATAAGTAAGTCGATGACTGCTGCATCAGATGTTTTACTCTTTACTTCCATAAGTGCGTCTGACTGTGCTTTAACAGGTGTGTTTTCTAATTCTAATGCTGTAACTTCTTTTTCTCCTGCACTTCCTGCTTCTACTGCAAACTTAAGATCTTTAAGGCTATCTACTGTCTGATATTTATCAGCAACATCTTTGTTTACAACAACTACCTGTGCATTGTTACAGTATGCATTTGAAGTTTCCATAGCTGCTTTTACTTCATCTGTAAGAGTCATACCGTTCCATACACAGTCGATTGTTTTTCCGTCTAATTCCATAACCTTGTTATCCCAGTCAATTTCAACGAATTCTACCTTTACTCCAAGACTCTCTGCGAATGCTTTTGCCATGTCTGCGTCAAAACCAATCCATTCACCCTTGTCATCTTTGTAATCCATTGGTGCGAAATCTGTGATACCAACAATCAATGTGCCTTTGTCTTTTACATACTCCATATCTGTTTTTGCTGTCTGATCAGCATCTCCTGATGTGTCCTTTGTACCGCAAGCTACTAATGAAAGTACCATCAGTACAGTTAATAATAATGCAATAAATTTTTTCATGATTTTATTCTCCTTTTAGATTATTATTTTAAAATGCTTTGTTATGTTATCACGTTACCACACTAAAGTCAAGTCTTTTTTGAAAATATGTCCTACTTTCTATAAATAAAACTTCAACTCGCAATATACCCACACTTTTAAAAAATCATGGGTATTATCCGCGATTAAACACAGTCTATAGATATTATTCAAAAAAAAGTGTGTGTTTCAATGTGTTTTAGGACTTTTCTGGGTATAAAACAAACAAATAGCATCTTCCATACCCAGCCAAACATTAGTAAAAATGCGTCGGTCTCTCAACCGACGCATCTATCTACCTCTTATACAATTCCCTGTGCTGTCATTGCATCTACTACTTTTTCGAATCCCGCAATATTAGCACCTACAACATAGTTGCCTTCTGCACCGTATTTCTTAGCAGCTGCAGCTGCATTGTGGCAAATGTTAACCATGATTGTCTTTAATTTTGCATCTACTTCTTCGAATGACCAGCTAAGTCTCTCGCTGTTCTGTGACATTTCAAGAGCGGATGTTGCAACACCACCTGCGTTAGAAGCCTTACCAGGAGCAAAGATAACTCCGTTTTCCTGTAAATAGTGTGTAGCCTCTAAAGTTGTAGGCATGTTAGCACCTTCTGCCACTGCTGTAACACCGTTAGCAACCAATGCTTTTGCATCGTCAAGAAGAAGCTCGTTCTGTGTTGCACATGGAAGTGCGATGTCAACCTTCACTGACCATACACCTCTGCCCTCATGATATTCTGAGTTTGGACGATAGTTCTTGTATTCTGTGAGTCTTGCGCGTTTTACTTCTTTAATCTCTTTGATAGCTGCAAGGTCAATACCTTCTGCATCGTAAATCCAACCTGTTGAATCACTCATAGTAAGAACCTTAGCACCAAGCTGAGTTGCCTTTTCTGCTGCGTAGATAGCAACGTTACCTGCACCTGAGATTGCTACTGTCTTACCTGCAAGCTCAATTCCTGCAAGACTTAGCATCTCTTCTGTAAAGTATAATAAACCGTATCCTGTTGCTTCTTTTCTAGCCAAAGAACCACCGTAGCTAAGTCCCTTACCTGTAAGAACACCTTCGTATACGTTGCGGATACGTTTGTACTGTCCGTACATGTAACCGATTTCTCTTGCGCCTGTTCCGATATCACCTGCCGGAACGTCTGTGTCAGCGCCGATATGTTTGCAAAGTTCTGTCATGAAGCTCTGGCAGAACGCCATAATTTCTCTGTCTGATTTACCTTTTGGATCAAAGTCAGAACCACCTTTACCACCGCCGATTGGAAGTCCTGTAAGTGAGTTCTTAAATGTCTGCTCGAAACCTAAGAATTTGATAATACCTAAGTTAACAGATGGGTGGAGACGAATTCCTCCCTTGTATGGTCCGATTGCACTGTTGAATTGTACACGGTATGCTTTGTTCACCTGTACATTTCCGTTATCATCTACCCATGGAACACGGAAAAGAATCGTTCTCTCCGGCTCTACTAATCTCTCTAAAAGAGCATCTTTTCTATACTTTTCTTCGTTTGCTTCAATCACTACTCGAAGTGACTCCATAACTTCTTTGACTGCCTGATGGAACTCCGGTTCCGCAGGGTTTTTCTTCACCACTAATTCAATAATCTCATCTACATATGACATAATTAGTACCCTCCTTATTTTCACTGCGTAAAGTATAATGCTTTATCACAGTAAAGTCAAGATTTTTTTCGCACAAAAAGGTGATGAAAACCAATGCAGAAGGAGGCGCCGAAAGCGCACATGCTCTACGACAGTTTAAAAAAGTTATGACAAATCCGCGTCGCCCCATTCTCTTCTATTACCAGAGCAGTGTAAGGGAACTTAGTGTTTCTTGAATCCCAATTCACATAAAAGTCGCTTGCTAAAAGTATGTTTGAGAAACCATGCGCTCTGTGTCTGTAATATATGCTCGATATCTTTGCGAGAGATTCTGGAAAAGACTAGGCAACTGCGTCCAGAGATGATATAAGGGTGGCTGTTACAAAACTCCCTGCGGTCAAACAGTTGTTCCAGCCACCCACATTATCTGTCCTGCAGTTGCAAGGCTTTTCACAGAATCTCACGAGGCTATCTCACATATATTACAGACACAGAGCGCTATTGGTTTCGAGTTTACTTTTTGCAAGCGTAATATCTTCATGTGAATGGGATTCATAGAAACTCTTGTTCCTGAGGCCCCTGCTCTGATAGAAAAGAATGAGTCGACGCGGGTATTTTATAAAATTTGATTGTCGTAGAGAGTGTGCGCTTTCGGGCCTCATTCTTCATTTTTTCGCAAAATAAAAGGCCATGCCCTCGCATGACCTTTTGTAACATTTTATGCTTTTCCGCCACCACCAAATGGAAGTATTCCCCATGCAGTACGTTTTTCTGCTTCTTTTCTCTCTTCCGAGATTGGTTTCACGCTCTTCCAAGCATGCATTGCAAGTGATACTGCAATAACACCATAAGAGATAAACATACGGATGTACTCACTGATTGCTGAGTCACCGGCAAGTTTCGTTGCCGCAAGAGGTGCAACTACGAACAGTGTGTGGAATAAGATAACTCCGACAACTGCGTGCTTGTTGCTTGCCTTCTGTACGGTAGCTCCGCCAACTAAGATAGCAGCAACCGCATACAGACCAACGTTTGACTGCTGTTGAACTGTATTAAAGGTTCCTAGGTTCTGTAAGAAGATTAACTGTCCCCATGCTGCAAGTACGGTAGAGATACATGTAGCAATGATACGTGTCTTATCTACATCAATACCTGCTGAAGTTGCAACTGCACGATTCTGACCAACAGTGCGCATGTTTTGTCCCAGACGTGTATTAGTCAGCCAGTTATTAAACATACAGAAGAATACGATAATTCCGTATGTACATGCTGCAATACGAACTGATTGGTAAACTTCTCTCACTGCCGGAATCATAGTTCCTACTAAAAGAAGTACTCCGATAACTGCGATTTTGATTAAGTTGCCAAATAATTTTTCTCCCTTTTTCGGACGTTTTAACACAAACTGGATAACAGCATAAGCAATTGCTCCGATACCTCCGAAGAGAGCCACATCTGTAAGAATCAGTCTTGTTCCGCAAAACAATACATTCAGTCCAGGAATAACCTTCACAACTACAGATACTACAATCACAACCGCACCTGTAATTAGTTTCTTAAGGAACTCTTTTACCGGCATCTCCTGTCCTACTTTCTTACTATATAAGAAATTCACAAGAGCAGCCACAACCAAGATTGCTCCAAGAACCATTAATACAGACGCAAAACTGATATCGTCTAAGGCATATTTCAGATTGCCTGTTAAATCAAATGCATTACGAAGTCCGAATCCACGTGGAAGTAAGTTCGGGTCATCGAATGGAATAACTCCACCGAGGATGTAAAGCGTAAACAGACGATACAAACCATCCGCAAAAAAACCAAGTACAAGACCGGCAATCATCTCTGCGCCCTTGGTTGCATTAAACATCTTACCTAAAAGCCATCCAAAGAAAAGTGCCATCGGTGTACACATCAGTACACAGAGTAACAATCCGTTGATACCTGTAAATCCCCAGTGAACCACGAAGAATACTGCTATCTGAGCTGCAATCGCACCGACAACAATACCAAAGTTCATACCAAGACCCGCCATACATGGGATAATAAGTGCCAAAACAAGACAAGTATTACGTCCAAAACGAGTAAATACTTCTGTTGCAATGTAGGAAACCGATGTTCCGGAAATAATCATACATGCAGCACATAATATAACAAACATCACGATAACTTTATTGTCAAATATCGCTTTTTTGAGGCTATTCATTGTTTTATTATTCATTTGAAGAACCTCCTTTCGCTTTTGCTAACGCATAAAGAATTACACCATTTTGAATAATCTGACGCATCGTATCAGAGATATCGGTACCTGCAAGCAACTTGTTTGAAACAGGCGGTGTAAAGATAATCAAACCTTGATACAAGAATGTACCAATGATTACATGAATAATCGTTGCTTTTGTAGTAGTAGCTCCACCAATCAGGATAGAGGCAACACAGATAAATCCCATCTGCAGCGGTGCTGTGTAAGCCTGAAGGTTACCGAAACCTTGTGTATATACAACAATACCGATTGCTGCGAGAATGGTTGACATTGCAACACCTTTGATTCGCATTTTATCTGCATTAATACCACTTGCTTTTGCAAAATTCGGGTTTGCTCCAACTGCCTGGATTGCAAGACCAGTTTTGCTCTTGAAATACAAATGAACAATTGCACACATACCAAGTACAAAAAGTACTAATCCTGTCGGAATGAATACTCCCTTCTCTCCGCCAATGTAGAAGCCCGCAGCATCATTAAGAAGATATCCAAAACTTCCGTCCATTGCAATCATGTTACGAACACCCTTACCGCCTAATGGCCATGTAATCTCAGGCGCTCCGAATGGTGCACGGAACCAAAGAATACAGCTTAAATAAATAATAGAATAACCGATATATGTAGTAACTGTCATCTCTGAACCTTTTACCATGTTAAGAACCTTACCATATCCGATTCCTACAAGCCATGCGGTAACGATAGAGATAATAATCGCAAATCCCATAGATGCCCATGGACCAAATCCAGGAATGATTCCATTTACAAAATCTGTCACATGGAATTCAATTGCCAAAAGTGTTCCGAGAAGTCCACACACAATACCGAGACTTACACCGAAGTTCGGTCCAATACCGCACTTAATCGTCGGAATCATGGCTAATACAAGAACTGCCCACATTCCCCAATACTTAATCGTAGATGAGAAATAGGAAGGAACATCAATATCGTTAAAATATGCTGTCAGCACGATTGCAATGAAGAAACAAAATACAATCAAACGAGGTAACCCGATGACATCAATCGCTTTTTTGAATTTTTCTTTTGTCATTATTCGTTACCTCCTTTCGTTCCTGCCATTGCCATACCATATTCTGCATCAGAAGCATCCGGTGCAAAGATTCCGGTCAGCTTACCGTCAGATACAATCGCGATACGGTCACACAAACTACGCAATTCATTTAATTCTGAACTTACCATGATAACTGTCATACCCTCTTCACGGTTCATCTTTGCAAGGAGCTCTAATACAAGCTTCTTCGCACCGATATCAATACCACGAGTCGGTTCAGATACAATCAATAATTTAGGATTCATTGTAAGGGCACGTGCAAGACATACCTTCTGTTGATTACCACCTGATAATCTTCCTGCCAATTGGTCAGGACCTGTACAACGAATATCTAACTGCTTAATCATCTCTAATGCATGTTGACGTGCTTTCTTGTTATCATACAATCTGATTGGACCGTATTTTTTCAAGAACTTATCATCAATCTGCATTGCCGTAAATGTAATGTTATTCTGAATAGATTCTTCCAAGAGAAGTCCTACTCCACGGCGGTCTTCTGACACAAATGCGATGTGTTTTTTCAATGCATCTCCTAATTTTGTTGTGTCGATTTTCTCGCCATCAAATACAATCTCACCTACACTTGGATACAAGCCCAAGATACCGTTTGGCACACCAACCTTACCTTGACCCGCAAGTCCGCCGATACCAAACACTTCGCCTCTGCGAATATCAAGGTCAATACCATTTACTTTCTCGCCCGGCATATCAACGTAAAAATCCTTGAGACTCAGAACAATATCATCTTCTTTGATCTTACGTTTATCTTCTCCCGCATCATCTACCAGTTTTTCTACCTTACGTCCTACCATCAGCTTTGCAATCTCTGCCGTTGTCGTATCTTTTGTCTGCAGGTGCTCTACGAATTGTCCATCACGCAAAACAGTCATGCTGTTCGTTACGCGGATTACTTCATCAATACGGTGTGTGATGAATACAATGGCAATACCTTTTGCAGCAAGTGACTGCATCGTTTCCAAGAGACGTTCTGCTTCACTCTCCGTCAGCACGGCTGTCGGCTCATCAAAAATAAGCAGCTTCATATCACTCTTATCGATTTCACGAGCGATTTCAATAAACTGCATGTATCCAACCGGCATGCCACCAACCATCGCCTGCTCATCCACGTCAAGTCCGATTGTGTCAAGCGCCTTGCGTGTATCCGAGGCCATTGTCCCCTTATCTAATTTTTCTAATGATTTACCAAACACACCACTAGCAACAGTCGGTGTGGAAATTTCGCGTCCAAGTTTAATATTCTCAGTAACTGTAAAGCCCGGAATTAACATGAATTCCTGGTGAACCATACCGATACCAAGCTCCATAGCTTTTTGTGGATTGTCAATTGTGACAGTCTCACCGTTAAATTCGATTGTTCCTTCGAATCCGCCCGTGTTATGTATAACAGGCATACCAAATAAAATATTCATAAGTGTGGATTTACCTGCACCATTCTCTCCCATGAGAGCATGAATTTCGCCAGGTGCAACATGAAGTTTAACACCTTTCAGTACCTTGTTACCAAAATACTCTTTTTGGATATTATCCATTTTTAAAATAAAGTTTTCCATTTTCATTGCTCCTTTTACACACATGAATGCGTCCACCGACTCTCGGCAGACGCATCACATGAGTTAAATGTGTAAATAATCTACAAACTCTTCACCTGATTCTTAGAAATCATAGAATGGGCAAAGGATTAAGAAGAAGTTATCCAATTCACCTACAGATTCATCTGAGTAGTGAGAAATTGTTGTAGCTTCACCAGAGATAGCTTTCATCTCTTTTAATAAAGCAGCTTCATCACAACGTTCTGTGATATCGCCTTCAATCCATTTAACAGCGTAGTTGAAGCCAGCTTCAATCATCATCATGTTAATTGGAACTTCCCATGTAGACATACGTCCTGAGTTACCAGCGTCAGCAACTGCTTTTTTGATTTCTCCGAGCATGTACTCTACATCACCTTCATGTCCTTCTGTTTTGATATTGAAAGCAGATGGATATGCATGGTATGGAGATGGGCAGCATTGTTGTGGGAAGATTGCTTTGTATTTAGCAACTTCTTGAATCAATGGTACCTGGAGTGAACAGTTTGTTGAGAAGAATGCTGTGTCAGCACCGTATTGGTCAACGTAAACTTTGATGTTCTCTGTAATCCAAGCCTGAGCACCTGTTACACCTGCATCACCTGTTGGGTCCGGTGCAGTTGCTTCAACATATTGAATTCCGAGTTCTGCACAACGAGCTTTGAATCCAGCCTGACGAGCTGCGATTGTAGCGTATCCTAAGTGACGTTCGAATGAAATATGAACGAATGTCTTAGCGCCTTGTTTCTTAGCCTGGTCGATAACTGTTGTTCCCATAGCAATCTCATCAACTAAGAGACAGATATCAGAAGCTGCAGCGATAACGCCTGGGTCTTCTGCACAAACACCTGAGATGAAAAGAATATCATCACGTGTTTCTTTTACTTTTTGGATTGCTGCTGTAGCACCTGGAACTGCCTGAACGAAAATAATTGCTTTTACTTTCTCATCAGCTGCCATATTTGTTACAGTTGCGATTGTCTGCTCTGTTTCTGTTGAGAAGTTGTCTGGGTATGTAGCTGTAACTACCATATCACCATATTTCTCTTTTAACTTTTGAGCTTGTTGGTACTCTTCTTCACCTTGTGAAACTGTACCTGTGATGATACCGATTTTGTAATCAACTTTTGTTTCGTCGTCTTTTTTGTCATTTGTAGGTGCGCTGCTACATGCAACTAAACCTAATGCCATTACTAAAACCAGTAACATAGAAATTAATTTTTTCATAATTAATCTCCTCCTTTGAAATTTATTTCATTCCATCATTACCGCGTTATTGCGACAAAGTGAAATATAAGTATGTTTATTTTACCTTACGAGCGCAAAAAAAGCAAGCGTATTCGCTTGCTTTTCTTGAAATATAGTATTTTATTCTTCGACAACATCCTTCATTGAGAAGCTGATTCTTCCCATTTTATCTTTTCCAAGGCAAACTACTTTTACCTTGTCTCCTAATGTAAGAACATCTTCTACTTGTTTGATTCTTTCCTTGGAAATCTTTGAAATGTGTACCATTCCTTCTTTTCCAGGTGCGAATTCAACAAATGCACCGAATTCTTTGATGCTGATTACTTTTCCTTCGAATACCATACCAGCTTCGAATTCTGTAACGATAGTAGCAATCATCTTCATTGCTTCTTCCATCTTCTCCGCATCTGTTCCGCAGATAGATACAGCACCGTCATCTGTGATATCAATCTTAACGCCTGTCTGCTCGATAATTGCGTTGATTGTCTTACCTCTCTGTCCAACAACATCACCAATCTTAGCCGAGTCAATCTGCATAGACTGAATCTTCGGAGCGTACTGTCCAACTTCCGGACGTGGCTCTGCGATTGCTTTGGACATAACTTCATCCAAAATGTAAGTTCTTGCTTTCTTCGTGCATGCAATTGCTTCTTCGATGATTGCACGTGTAAGACCATGAATCTTAATATCCATCTGGATAGCTGTGATACCTTTGTGTGTACCTGCTACCTTAAAGTCCATATCTCCGAAGAAGTCTTCGAGACCTTGGATATCTGTTAATACCAAGTATTCATCATCTGTATCACCAGTCACAAGACCTGCTGAGATACCTGCAACTGCTGCTTTAATCGGAACACCCGCTGCCATCAGTGACATACTTGATGCACAGATACTAGCCTGCGATGTAGAACCATTTGATTCAAATGTTTCTGATACTGTACGGATTGCATATGGGAATTCCTCTTCTGTTGGAAGAACAGGAATGAGTGCTCTCCCTGCCAATGCACCGTGACCGATTTCTCGACGTCCAGGTCCTCTCGAAGGCTTTGTCTCACCTACTGAGTATGCCGGGAAGTTGTAGTGGTGCATATATCTCTTAGAAGTCTCTGCTTCATCAAGACCATCTAACTTCTGGGCCTCTGATAAAGGTCCGAGTGTTGTCACTGTACAGATCTGAGTTTGTCCACGTGTAAACATTGCAGAACCATGAACTCTAGGAATGATATCCGTCTCAGCTGCAAGTGGTCTGATCTGGTCGATTGCTCTTCCGTCCGGACGCTTGTGGTCTACTAAAATCATCTTACGAACAGTCTTTTTCTCATACTGGTAAATTGCTTCACCGAGTAATGCAAGCCACTCTTCGTTATCAGCAAATGCTTCTTCTAATTTTGCTGTAATAACACGGATGTTTTCTTCTCTTACTTGTTTTTCATCTGTGAAGACTGCTACTTCCATATCTGCAGGTGGAACAATCTCTTTGATTGCTGCAAATAATTCTTCCGGAATTGCACAGCTTGTGTAAGCGTGTTTTGCTTTTCCGCAGTCTGCAACGATTGTATCGATGAATTTGATTACTTCTTGGTTTACTTCATGAGCAGCAAAAATTGCTTCAATCATCTTCGCTTCCGGAACTTCGTTCGCACCGGCTTCGATCATGATTACTTTTTCTCTTGTAGAAGCAACTGTAAGCTGCATGTCAGAGATTGCTCTCTGAGCTGCATTTGGGTTAAATACGAATTCTCCGTCGATTAAACCCACCTGTGTTGTAGATGTTGGACCATCGAATGGGATGTCAGAGATTGCTGTTGCAATTGCAGAACCTAACATAGCTGTAAGTTCCGGGCTGCAGTCAGGGTCAACTGACATTACCATGTTGTTAAGCGTAACATCATTTCTGTAATCCTTCGGGAACAATGGTCTCATTGGTCTGTCGATTACACGTGATGTAAGGATTGCATTCTCGGATGCTTTTCCTTCTCTCTTGTTGAATCCTCCAGGGATTTTACCAACTGCGTACATCTTCTCTTCATATTCAACACTTAATGGGAAGAAATCGATTCCTTCACGTGGTTTCTCTGATGCAGTTGCTGTTGAAAGTACAACTGTATCACCATAGTGCAAAAGAACTGCACCGTTTGCCTGAGCCGCTACTCTACCGATATCTGCACGAAGAGTTCTGCCGGCTAATTGCATTTCAAATTGTTTAAACATATTTTTTCTCCTTTAAATACTGTAGCTAAGCTGTCCGAAACTACTGAAAAATTTATCAAAAATCTCTGATACGCTTTTCAGTGGTCTCGGCTCGGTGGCTTAGCCCATAATCCTTTGTATTATATCATAGTTATTTTAGGCTTGCAATGAATTTTTTTCCATGTTAAGATAAACGATGGTTACTTATGAAATAAAATCCATGGAGGAATATATAAATGATTAGTACAAGTAATGTGACATTGCGTGTCGGTAAGAAGGCATTGTTCGAAGATGTGAATGTAAAATTTACCGAGGGCAACTGCTACGGACTCATCGGTGCAAATGGTGCCGGAAAGTCTACATTTTTGAAAATCTTATCCGGAAAATTAGAACCTTCAAAAGGTGAAGTCATTATCACACCTGGCGAGCGTCTCTCCTTCCTTGAGCAGGACCACTTCAAATACGATGATTATCTGGTGCTCGATACCGTTATTATGGGAAACAGACGTCTCTATGAAATCATGAAGGAAAAAGATGCTCTCTATATGAAAGAAGACTTCACAGAGGAAGACGGAATCAAGGCCAGCGAATTAGAAGGTGAATTCGCGACCATGAACGGCTGGGAAGCCGAATCAGATGCCGCTTCTCTTTTAAATGGACTTGGTATCGATACAGACCTTCACTATAAATACTTGAGAGATTTGACAGGTGCAGAAAAGGTAAAGGTTCTTCTTGCGAAAGCACTCTTCGGTAATCCGGACATCCTGCTCCTCGATGAGCCTACCAACCACTTAGACCTTGACGCAATCGCTTGGTTAGAAGAATTCCTAATTAACTTTAACAATACAGTAATCGTGGTATCCCATGACCGTTACTTCTTAAATAAAGTATGTACACAGATTGCAGATATCGATTACGGCAAGATTCAGCTTTACGCCGGCAACTATGACTTCTGGTATGAGTCAAGCCAGTTAATCATTCGTCAGATGAAAGAAGCAAACCGCAAGAAAGAAGAAAAGATTAAAGAATTACAAGAATTCATCTCTCGCTTTAGTGCCAACGCTTCCAAATCAAAACAGGCAACTTCACGTAAACGTGCATTAGAGAAAATCGAGTTGGATGACATTCGTCCGTCAAGCAGAAAATATCCATACATCGATTTTCGTCCAAACCGTTCGATTGGAAACGAAGTACTTTCTGTAGAAGGCTTATCAAAGACCATCGATGGCGTAAAGATTTTAGATAACCTTTCATTTACCATCGGACGTGAAGATAAAGTTGCTTTTGTGGGTGGAAATGAGCTTGCTAAGACCACCTTATTCAAAATCTTAACAGGTGAGATGGAACCGGATGAAGGAAGCTACAAATGGGGTGTAACTACAACTCAGGCTTACTTCCCGAAAGACAGCACTCATGAATTCGACAACGAAGACACGATTGTAGAATGGCTTACACAATACTCGGAAGAAAAAGACGTGACTTATGTACGTGGTTTCCTTGGAAGAATGCTTTTCTCCGGCGAAGACGGCGTAAAAAAAGTAAAAGTTCTTTCCGGTGGTGAGAAGGTACGTTGTCTCCTTTCTAAGATGATGATCTCAGGCGCAAATGTACTCGTACTCGACGAGCCAACTGACCACCTTGATATGGAAGCAATCACAGCACTCAACAATGGCTTAATCAAGTTTCCGGGTGTACTGCTCTTCGCTTCCCGTGACCATCAGGTTGTTCAGACAACTGCAAACCGTATCATGGAAATTCTCCCTGGCGGTACATTAATCGATAAGATTACAACATATGACGAATATCTCGAAAGTGATGAAATGGCAAGAAAACGTCAAGTATACACAGCAGATGAACGTATAGAGGATAATTAAATATGTGTAATACAAAAATAAGCAGGCATCTCGCCTGCTTATTTTTGTATTACAATGGCAAAGCATTTTCTCTCACTTATCTTGCTTCCAAATATCTTTGATACATATTCTCAACACGTTTCAAATCTTTTTTGTGCAAATCTCCAATCTTAAATACGAAACTATCCTGAGGCAACAAATAAACTTTTGATACTCTCGCGGTAGAAGCTAATCTCAGATTTGCTTCCTGCCAATATAACATTGGCGTGTCATACGGGTCTTGTATCTGATATTTCAAATAGTAATCCTGCCTGTCCCAGCCATGTGACTTTCGTTTTTGTGTCGCCTTCTGAATATATTTTACTCTTCTGTTGTTTTTTCTTTTCTTCTATGTTATCATATTTACACGCAAATTCAAACACCATTCTTAGGTGTCATTTGCATTCTACTTGGTCTGATTCATCCGGCGATTCGCCAGTATTCCAAGTATTTACTTATCATTTTAATCATTTTTACAAAGGAGGATTTTGCCTATGCAAAACACTAAGCAAACGTCCTATACGGACAATACTGTGGTCATTCAGTATAACATGACCAACGATTACATGTTTCGTTACATCCTACAGGAAAACGAAAAAGTATTACGGGGACTTGTCAGCGCCCTTCTTCACCTAAAACCAAAACAAATCACATCCGTCGAAATTCAAAATCCCATTGACTTATCCAAAAACATTACAGGAAAAGATTTTGTTTTGGACATCAAAGTCCTGCTGAATAACAATCAACTGCTAAACCTAGAAATGCAGGTCAAAAATGAATACAATTGGATAGATCGTTCTCTTATCTATCTCTGTCGTGCCTTTGACCAACTACAAGAAGGTCAAAAATACGAGGAAACCCTTCCTGTCATCCACATCGGATTTACTGATTTCACACTCTTTCCCGAAAACCCGGAATTCTACGCCACCTATCGCATGATAAATGTCAGAAATCATTCCCAAGTTTATAGTGACAAATTCACCTTATCTGTGGTAGACTTAACTCAGATAGACAATGCAACCGAGGAAGATAAATCCTCAAAAATCGATTACTGGGCCCATCTTTTTAAGGCCAAAACCTGGGAGGAATTACAAATGTTAGCACAAAATGATGAATATTTACAGGAAGCTGCAACATCCATACGCATCGCCAATGAGGCCCAAATTATACGGGAGCAATGTCGTGCTAGAGAAGATGCTCTACGTCGCGAACGAACTCTTGAGAGAGATAACAAACGCTTACTTGCAGAAAAGGCTTCTCTATTAGAGGAAAAAGCTTCTCTACTAGAGGAAATCGCTTCATTACGCAAACAGTTTGCACAAGTTTCTGAATAAGAATTCTCATATAGATTGGCGAAAAGTTTCCTTTTCGCCAATCTTTTATATCTAAAAATCTCTTATTTTAATACAAATTAATGAAGAAATACTCTCATTACATTCTTTGTAACCTGTTCAATTAATTCGCATCCGTGTTCCATGGCGTACTCAAGCGTCATCGGTCCGTTTGCGATACTGAACATTGCTGTTATACCGTGATCAAGAAGAGCCTCGCTGTCTGAGCGTACAGCACCACCGATTGCAATCACCGGAACATTTTTCGTTTGCGCACGAGTTCCGATTCCGTACAATACCTTGCCTTGTACCGATTGCCCATCAATTCTTCCTTCACCGGTAATCACAAGGTCTGCATCGGCTAATTCTTTCTCAAATCCGCTAACATTCAGCACGATATCGATTCCTGCCGCAAACTTTGCCTTACAATAAGCAATCAAAGCAAATCCTAGTCCTCCTGCTGCACCGGTTCCCGGATATTTGCTGTAATCTTCACCAAGTTCTTTCGCACTTAACTTTGCAAAGTGTTCAAGTGCCGCGTCCAGTTCTTCCACCATCTCCGGTGTCGCTCCCTTTTGCGGACCGTACACATAGGATGCACCATTTGCTCCGGTAAGTGGATTCGTTACATCGCATGCAACTGTAATCTCCACATCATAAATTCTGGAATCAAACTTTGACAAATCAATCTCTACGAGTTCGGCCAGCGCCGCACCACCAAGTGCAAGCTCTTCACCCTCGACATTTCTGAAAGATGCCCCCAGTGCCATCAATACGCCTGCCCCACCATCATTTGTCGCAGAACCACCGATACCGATAATCATCTTCTTAACACCTTTATCCAAAGCATCCTTCATAAGTTGCCCCGTTCCGTATGTAGTGGCCAGTAACGGATTTCTCTCCTCCACCGGCACCATTGGAAGACCGGAAGCTTGTGCCATCTCAATAATGGCTGTTTCTCCATTGTCAATGACAGCATATTTTGCCATTGCACGTTTACCCATCGGGTCGCATACTTCCATTTCATAAATAGTTGACGGAACGCAACTGGTGATTGCATCTATAGTGCCTTCCCCGCCGTCTGCAACCGGCATTTTAATAACATCTACTGTTCTATCCACATCATGAATTGCTTTTTCTATACTGTCTGCCACCTCTATGGCTGAACAACTTCCTTTGAATGAATCTGGTGAAACAATAATCTTCATAAATTAATATTCTCCTCAAATTTCAATTGTCATAATTGTATAATGCCCCTCATACATTGTCAATTACTAAAGTAGTAAAAGGAGGACTATGACAATGAAAAAAGCAGTTATGTTTGGCGGCGGAAATATCGGCCGCGGATTTATTGGTGCCGTGCTTGCGGAAGCCGGATACAGCATTGCATTTGCTGATGTGAACACAGATTTATTAGACAAGCTCAACGAATTAGGAAAATACGCGGTGCGTATTCGCGATACAGAATGTCGTGACCTACTGGTAGAGAATGTATATGGAGTGAATTCTACAACAGATGAAGTCGTAAAGGAAATCGCAACTGCAGACCTTGTTACTACAGCTGTAGGTCTTACCATTCTTCCTCGCATCGCAGGTGCTGTTGCGAATGGCATCAAGGCCAGAATGGATGCCGGATGTAAAGAATATTTAAATATTATTGCGTGCGAGAATGCCATTCGTGCAACTTCTCAGCTCAAGAAAGCAGTTTATGAGAGATTTGACGAGGCTACTGCTGCTTATGCGGACGAGTATGTTGGTTTCCCGGACAGTGCGGTAGACCGCATTGTACCACCGGTTGAAAATGACCCGAAAAATCCATTGGATGTTGTTGTGGAAGAATTCTATGAATGGAGTGTAGAACGCTGTGGTTTCCGTGGTGAGATTCCGAATGTTCCTGCAATGCACATCGTAGATGACTTGATGGCTTACTTAGAGCGCAAATTATTTACACTTAATACAGGGCATTGCATCACAGCATATCTTGGTTCTTTAAAGGGTTACGAAACCATCGACCAGGCTATCGATGATGAAAAGATATACGCAATTGTTCGCGGTGCTATGACTGAAAGTGGTGAGGGACTTATCAAGAAACACGGATTTGAACCGGAAATGCACTGGGCATACATGGAGAGCATTATCAAACGTTACAAGAATCCATACCTCAAGGATGCGCTTGTTCGTATTGGACGTGAGCCAAACAGAAAGCTTGCTCCTTCTGACCGTCTGGTTGCACCGCTTCTCAACTCGTACTCATACGGAATTGCAGTAGACAACCTGATTAAAGGAATCGCCGCTGCACTTCACTTTGATTACGAGGGAGATCCACAGAGTCAGGTACTTCAAGAGAAGATTCGTGAATGTGGTGTAATCGAAGCAACAAAAGAGATTACCGGTATTACCGATACAGAATTACTTTCAAAGATTGCAACTGCTTACGAGACAATCGCAACAGAGATTCAATAATATATCTTTTAAAAATAAGAGGAGAAATGTCTCAATCAATGAGATTTTTCTCCTCTTACATTTTCATAAATATGTATCCTTATGTTAGATTTCTTCTACAAATATAACGCCCTCTAAAGAACTCACTTTTTCTAAAAATTCCAAATGACTTTCTTTATGTGGAAGTCTTAATGTGACAACCGCTGCCATCTTTGCACCCATGGTGTTATTCGGCTGCTCTACTTCTACATCTTCTACTTTGATATTATTTTCTCTTGCAAAACCAACGAGACTCCGAATAATCGACATTTTTGTAAACTCAACATACAGAATAATGGTTCTTGTACTGTTTGTCATGCGACGATCAAAGCTATGCAATACCACCATAATTAGTACGATTGCAAACGTACCGATAATTGCACCCTCATAATATCCGCTGCCGATTGCTAAGCCGATACATGCGGATGTCCAAAGTCCTGCGGCCGTTGTCAAACCTTTTACTCGATTATGTCCTGTTGTAATAATGGTTCCTGCGCCCAAGAAACCGATTCCACTGATGACCTGTGCACCGAGACGTGCTACATCTCCTGTCCCATATATTTTGCATAGATACTCATTGGTCATCATTACCAAGGTTGCACCCAAGCACACAACCATATATGTACGGAATCCTGCGGGTCTCTTCTTACGTCCTCGCTCGATTCCAATTACTCCGGCACATATAAGTGCCAGAGCAATTTTGAATACTGCAATCCCCAAATCATGAAAATTAATTGTCCAATCTAAAAAACCAATTGTCACTTCACTCTCTCCCTTTTTCTAATCCTCAAAAGCCTCTTTTACCTTATCCATAAATCCTTTTTTCTTATTCTTTTTTTCTTTCTCAGCCTCTTCACCTTGTTTCAGAGAATTGCCGGTCAATTCATCAAACTTACGAAGCAGTTCTTTTGCTTCTGAACTTAATTTCTCCGGTGTCTGAATCACAAGTGTGACATAGTGGTCGCCGCGAATCTTCTTGTCGCGAAGAGACGGAACACCCTTGCCACGAAGACGTACCTTGGTATCTGTCTTTGTTCCCGGTGCAATCGTATATAATACATCACCATCAACAGTCTGAATACGAACATCTCCACCAAGTGCTGCTTGAGCAAAGCTAATCGGTGCCGTAGAGAAGATATGCATATCCTGACGTCCGAATACCGGATGTCTCGATACAGTTACCTCTACAAGCAAATCACCTCTCGGACCTCCATTCACGCCCGGTTCCCCTTTTTCACGGATGCGAATGCTCTGTCCATTGTCGATACCCGCCGGAATCGTAACTGATATTTTCTTCTTCGTTGCCACATATCCAGTTCCACCACAGTCTGAACATTTTTCGCGAATCACTTTGCCGGAACCATTACATTCCGGACAAGTCTGCACGTTCTGCATCGTTCCAAAGAAAGACTGTGTTGTATATACCACTTGACCACGTCCGTTACATTTCGGACAGGTCTCCGGTGAGGTTCCAGGTTTCGCACCGTTTCCACCGCAGGTCGTACATGGATCTTTGATCACAACATCCAATTCTTTCTCACATCCAAAAATTGCTTCCTCAAATGTGATGCGAATTCCCTTGCGAACATTTGCACCCTGCATTGGTCCATTGTAGGAACGTCTCGAACGACGTCCGCCACCAAACATATCGCCGAAAATGTCGCCGAAGATATCTGTAAAATCCATGCCGCTGAAATCGAAACCGCCGAATCCGCCGGCACCTGCACCACCGTCGAATGCAGCATGCCCGAACTGGTCGTATTTCTGTTTCTTTTCCGGGTCACTAAGTACAGCATAAGCTTCTGACAGTTCTTTGAACTTCGCTTCTGCTTCTTTATCTCCCGGATTTGCGTCCGGATGATATTTCTTTCCCAAGGCTCTGTATGCTTTTTTGATTGTTGCGGCGTCGGCGTTCTTATCGACACCAAGCACCTCATAATAATCTCTTTTTGTTTCAGCCATAATCTTTTTGCCTTCCTATTTACTATAGTTCTATCACAGTTCAGCCATAAAGCTCGAATCCGCTACGCTACTTCTCGCTTCGGCAGAACGCCATACGCCAAATATCAGCATTGCCTGCTAACATGCAAGCATGTCGCATACAATACTGATATTTGTCACATAGCTGAACTGTAACGGAATATTAGATCTCTTTGTAGTCTCCGTCTACTACATCGTCACCGTTAAATCCTTCCGGTGCCGGACCTGCTTCCGGTGTAGGACCACCTTGTGCTCCCTGTTGCTGTGCTGCAATGTTCTCATACATCTTTGTGAACACACCCTGTGCATCTGTCATGAGTTTTTCCTTTGCAGCTTTGATTTCTTCTACATCAGCATCTGTCATTGTCTCAGGTGTAGATTTTGCAAGAATATCTTTCAAAGCTTGGATATCAGCTTCAACAGTAGCTTTTTCAGAAGCGTCAACTTTATCACCAACATCAGCCAATGCTTTTTCTGTTTGGAATACAATCGAATCTGCTTCATTTCTTGCGTCGATTGCTTCTTTGCGCTTCTTATCCTGTGCTTCGAATTCGGCTGCTTCTTTTACAGCTTTTTCGATATCAGCATCTGACATGTTAGATCCTGATGTGATTGTAATGTGTTGTTCTCTGCCTGTTCCCAAATCTTTTGCAGATACATTTACGATACCGTTTGCATCGATGTTAAATGTAACTTCGATTTGAGGAATTCCACGTGGAGCCGGTGCAATTCCGTCAAGTCTGAATTGTCCAAGTGTCTTGTTGTCTTTTGCAAACTGTCTTTCACCTTGTACTACATGAATATCTACTGCTGTCTGATTGTCAGCTGCTGTAGAGAATACCTGGCTCTTGCTTGTTGGAATTGTTGTATTTCTCTCAATCAATCTTGTTGCGATTCCACCCATTGTTTCGATAGAAAGTGAAAGTGGTGTAACGTCAAATAAGATGATATCGCCTGCACCTGCGTCTCCTGCTAATTTACCACCCTGAACAGATGCTCCCAAAGCAACACATTCATCTGGATTAAGAGACTTGCTTGGCTCTTTTCCTGTCAATTGTTTTACCTTATCCTGTACAGCCGGGATACGTGTAGAACCACCTACCAAAAGTACCTGGCCAAGTTCTGCTGCTGAAAGACCTGCATCTGAAAGAGCTCTCTTAACAGGCTCTGCTGTTCTCTCAACTAAGCTGCTTGTAAGTTCATCAAATTTTGCTCTTGTAAGGTTCATATCTAAGTGAAGTGGACCTGAAGCATTCATGCTGATGAACGGAAGGTTGATATTGGTTGTTGTAGCTGTTGATAATTCTTTTTTCGCTTTTTCAGCAGCTTCTTTTACTCTCTGAAGAGCCATCTTATCTGCTGATAAGTCTACACCGTTTGCTCCCTTGAAGTCAGCTACGATGTAATCAACGATTTTCTGGTCGAAGTCATCTCCACCAAGTCTGTTGTCACCTGCTGTTGAAAGAACTTCGATAACACCATCACCGATTTCGATGATCGATACGTCGAAT
>JAZQSP010000024.1:0-6787 GCA_045630205.1 Faecalimonas sp.
ATTCTGCTTGAGTGTGTCAGAAACAAATACCCCTTCTTCATCATTTCCGATTTTTCCAATTGCCCGAACATCCATATCAGGGCAAATCTTTTTCATGTCAATTCCCACATTCGGCACGCAACCTCCGATTGCTTTTTGGAGTCCTACAATCTGTGTTAATTCTCCACTCTGAGGATACGCTTTGATCTCGTTAATCTTATCAACAATTACGGTTCCTGCAATTGCTATCCCCTGTCTTACTTTGTTGTCCATATTCCTTTTCCTCTTTTATCCATTTTTTGTTAAGACTATAATAATACTTTTGTTGAAACGTAGTCAAGGTATTTTGATCAGAAAAGCTGAGGCGCTAACCTCAGCTTTCACATGATTAGTTACATTCAGCCTCTAACGGACCTGCCAATTCTTTCAAGAAGAATAATCTTCCCGGAAGTGTTGGAATATAAGAAGATGTAATCCATGGTGTTGTTCCATAGCGGAGTGTCATCCAAAGAGACATTCCCTGCCATTGCATACCTCTTCCGAGAGTTCCGTCTGCGCCACCGATTGCATAATCAGCCTGGAACATAAGACCAGGACCGATTGTATTTGCACGACATGGCACCAAAGTTGTTCTTGATTTGAAGCTTGTAAATGCATTCTGTTCTACAGTAAGCGGATGAATCTTTGCAGCGATTCGATAGGCTTGCGCCTTCCACTCTTCTTCTGTTGCGTATTCACCTGCAAATTGTGGCTCCCAGAATGCGATGTGGCACATTCTACCGATACCATATACAAGTACTAATTTTGCACCTTCTGCTTTAAGTGCTGCGATTTTTTCCGGATATGTCGGAAGGTTTTCTTTTGTAGCAAAGTTTCTCTGATTCTTTGGTACAGTAAGCTCTCCAAGTGGATTGAAGAGTGCCTGCTCCATAGCATACTGGAATGCTCCTGAGTTGTCCGGTGCCAATGTATTTCCTTCTGCATCTGCCCATTCATCCATGTTGAATGTATGTACATGTTCACAAGAAACGTTCCACTCTTGTAAGAAGTAAACAACCCATTTGTACATTCCCATAGGACCTACAGGAAGAATAAATGCAATCTTCTCACCTCTTTCTTTTGCAAGCTTAATCTGCATTGCAATCTCGTGTCCCATGTATGTCTCAAATTCTCCAAGGCTTTCACATTTGATTGGATGGAAACCATCATTCCAGTGTGCCTGTCTCTCTGTAATCTTTTCCGGTGCATCGATACATGCATCAATTTTGTCAAAATCCCATCCTGCAGGGTAAAATCCTTCTAAAGCTGAACCTTTTACTGTTGAATTAAAATTCATAATCTTTCTCCTTTTTCTAAAATATTTTTATAATGCTACCACATTGTATCTTATGGCAGATAACGTTTTGTCGTACCCTTCAAATACACCTGACACTGTGTAAATCCTTCTGCATAGTCTGCTCCGCACTGGAAGCCTCTGTATCTGCAGCAAGTCTTCACCATATCAGGGAAGTCAATACCGTCATGGTCTCTCATCCATACAATCTGTGACTCATGGCAGTTTAACATTTCTAACTTCTTATCAATGTATGGTGTTACGTCTACATATTCTGTCGGCTGGAAATTCACACCGCAAAGTGTGTCCATGTAGTAAATTGGTGTGAGTCTTGCCTTTCCTTCCACTCCGACGTCATAGTGTGGAAGCGTTGCAGTAAAGCAAGCGTCAAATACTAATTTTGAAGTCGCCACATGGTCCGGCATATAATCGTTCGGGTCATGTGTGATAATGAAGTCAGGGTCTACCTGCTTAATCACACGAACTACCTTATCTCTTGACTCCTTGTTGTTGTCATAGATTTCAAGATCGTCAAATCCGCCCCAGATAACCTCAAATCCGGCAAGTTCACCACTTCTTTGAGCCTCTTTTGCTCGCATCTGTGTCAGTTCGTCCGGCATAATGATTTCATGGCCTTGATTACCGCTGGACAGATCTCGGAATTGGCAGACCTCGCCATCACACGTTTGGTTGAAAAAATCGGGCGAACAAAACCGCAGAGTCCAAGGCAGATTAAATTGATGCCTTTTGTCGTAGAACGTAACTCAGTCAAAAAATTGAACAAAGAAATATAATTGGAGGAAAACAATATGAAGTATACAACACTTGGGAAAACCGGATTGAATATATCTGTCATCGGACTCGGAGGACTTCCGGTTCAACGAACGAATCAAGAAGGAGCAAATGCCATTGTAAAGGCCTGCATGGAACAAGGGATTAACTTTTTGGACACTGCAAGAGGTTACACGGTGTCTGAAGAATTCTTCGGAAATGCACTGAAAGACTGCCGCGACAAATGGGTGATTGCGTCAAAGGCTATGTCTAGAGATTATGAAGGAATGAAAGCAGATATTGAAACTACTCTTCGCAATCTGCAGACAGATTACATAGAACTGTATCAGATGCACAACATTCGAAGTGAGGCTGAGATGGAACAATGCTTCGGTGAAAATGGCGCATACAAGGCGCTTCTCGAAGCAAAAGAAGCCGGCAAGATTGGTTATATCGGCGTGACCGCACATGAACTTCGAACCTCTGCCATTCTGCTTGACAAGTACGGCGATAAGATTGACACCTTCATGTTCCCATACAATATCGTAGAAAACCAAGAGGAAGAATTGATGCAGAAATGCTCCAAAAAGAATATCGGCTTCATCGCAATGAAACCGATAGCCGGTGGAAATATTGAAGATCCTGTTTTGGCATTAAAGTACATCTTGAACAATCCAAACTGCACGGTTGTAATACCGGGAATGGGCGATGCAGAGGAAGTGACCAAGAACACATCAGAGGAAGTCTTTGCACCATTAACAGAAGAAGACAAATTGGCTTGCGACAAGATTATTAAAGACTTGGGTAGCAATTTCTGTAGAAGATGCGGTTACTGCGCACCATGCCCTCAAGGGATTGACATCCCTCGCAATTTCATTTTGGTAAATTATATTCGCAAATATGGTTTGGCTGACTGGGGCAGAAAATGTTTCGCTGCTCTTCCTGCTACCGCTAAAGATTGCGTGAAATGCGGCGTGTGTGAAACAAGATGTCCATATGATTTACCGATTCGACAGATGCTAGAAAAAGTTGCGGAAGATATGGATGCAAAATAGAATCCGCTAAAATCAAAGAGGACAAAAGGCTTCAAAACCTTTTGTCCTGTTTTGTATGTTTTTATTTGTTTATATTGTACAAATTTTAAACTTACTTATAATTTACAACTTTACCTAGGTTATTCGAAAAAACGTTGATTTTACGGCGTTTCTTGGGGGTGTGCTTTTAAAATGTGATAGTTTTTGTGATAGTTAACAAATGATAAAACACCTCCAAAACACTCTCCCAATATTTCCTATCTTTCAAACATGCAATTTTCCGAAATTTGCTTTAACGCATCGATTACCGTTTCATAATCTACTTTCTCTTCCAATAGACCTTCTGTCAAATTTTGATAATCCGCTTTGTATACATCCTTTGATATAATTTCACTCAACACATTCGGAACATCCACATTATCCTGCGCTGATAGACATATGGCATATTCTTTTCGGACATTCCGTACTTCTGCAACTAATTGACGAAAAGTAGCATCCTGTGGAACAATATCTAGCAATTTATAAATATCGTATATATGCCTTGAATGTTGCTTCACTTTATCTTGCAAATAGTAATCACACACTGCAAACACCTTATCCACCAACGTGCGGTTAAGATCCTGAACCTTCATCTCAAACGGCTCTAAATCATATTCCTTTATTGCTTCCGGCGCCTCTACTTGCATCATTTCACCAATATAATTTGTCACTGGTAATACAACTGTTGGAAAGGAAACCGTTGTATAAGAAGTTTCGATCAATACACTTGGTGCCACTAGCAGATTGTCATTCGTCACAATAGACTCATAACCAATTACATATCGGTTATAATCTCTCCTACTTCTTGTATCATCCAAATTCAAAATGCAAAGTCCCAGTTTGTCTACTACTTCAACAATTGCATCCTTGACTTTTTTCTTCTGACCTTGTGATAAAGAAATATCAACCGAGATATCTATATCTTCTGAAAAGCGCTTGATTACTCTGTGACATTTTGACAACGAGGTTCCACCTTTAAAAACTATAAAAGGTAGTTTTTCTGAGAGGTATCTTAAAATCATTGTTACATAATAATCCTTTTCAACAACCTCCTCAGGGAGTCCGCTCTTATATACAGTTAAGTTAATCGCTTCAGCAAACTGTTCTTTATCATTATGAAGATACACCATACAACAACCTCGCTTCAAATAAATTTTTATAAATCCTTTCCGGATAATAAGTCAAATATTTTTCCAATTCAGAAAATTTAATACTATTGGCATTCATATAATTTAATAATCGTTGTTTTAATTCCTCACCTGATGATTCAGCCAAATAATCAATATCCTTTATTAAATCCAAAAACTGCAGCATTCTATAATTTTCTTCATTCACTTTTGTTCTCGGTTTCCTTACTACAATTCTAGAATTCGCCAATGTCAGTTCCCTATAATCATTAGTTGCCTTATTGGTTACAATCTCATATACCATGCCCACCTGCGTGGTAATACCCAATTGGTTAGCAAACGTAATACCACTAATATATCCGCATCTTTTACTATCTTCTTTCAAGTATTTTTCCTCTATCACTCTACGCATAGATAGTTGCGAACCGGATTTAAACATAGTCTTTTTGGGTATAAAGTAGATACCTGTATCATATCTTTTTATCTGACCTATATCTGTCATTTTTTTTATCTGTTGTCTGATATTATTTTCAGACATATTGATTTTTTTCATAACATCAGAAAGTATAATCGGTTCATTTTCACCGTATGTTTTTAGTAAATACTCATACAACATATATATACCCCATTCAAATAATATTTTTGTAGATTGTTTCTACGTTTTTATTATTGCACTATTTGATAAAAATTACAACCTTTTTTTCGAAAGTGATAATAAAATGTGATATTAACGAATTAAAAAAGCTATCCAACTTGTGATAACCACTATAAATTGAATAGCTTTTTGTCCTGTTTTATATGTTTTTATTTGTTTATATTGTACAACTACTTGTAATTTACAATCTTACCAAAGTCTGGCTTAAGTGCCGCACCACCAACAAGACCACCGTCGATGTCAGGTTGTGCAAATAATTCCGGAGCACTTGCTGCTGAAACAGATCCGCCGTATTGGATGCGGATTGCTTCTGCTGTTGCTTCGTCATAGATTTCACCAATGCAAGCACGGATAGCTGCACAAACTTCCTGAGCCTGCTCTGTTGTAGCCACTTTACCTGTTCCGATTGCCCAGATTGGTTCGTAAGCGATAACTGCTGTCTTAGCATGGTCAGCTGTTACGTCTAAGAAAGCAATCTTGATTTGCTGACGAATGAAATCGATTGTAACACCTTGTTCTCTCTGTGTTAATGTCTCACCACAGCAAACGATTGGTGTAATACCGTGTTCGAAAGCTTTTTTCACTTTTTTGTTTACAGTCTCATCTGTCTCAGCGAAGTATTCTCTTCTCTCTGAGTGTCCGATGATAACATATTTTACACCTACATCTGTAAGCATGTTAGGAGCGATTTCTCCTGTGTAAGCTCCGCTTTCTTCGTAGTACATATTTTCAGCACCGATGCAGATGTTGCTTCCTTTAGCAGCTTCCATTGCAGGAATGATGCAGATTGCAGGCACACAGAATACTACGTCAGCATCTTCTGTTGCTACTAATGGTTTTAATTCATTGATTAATTCTACTGCCTGGCTTGGAGTTTTGTTCATCTTCCAGTTACCTGCAATAATTTTTCTTCTTGCCATAATTCTAATCTCCTTTATTTATCGTTAGCTGCTGCTACACCCGGTAATTCTTTTCCTTCCAAGAATTCAAGTGAAGCTCCACCACCTGTAGAGATGTGTGTCATCTTATCGCCATATCCCAACTGGTTAACAGCTGCTGCAGAATCACCACCACCGATGATTGTTACAGCGTCTGTATCAGCAAGTGCTTTTGCAACTGCTTCTGTACCTGCTGCGAAGTTTGGCATTTCGAAACATCCCATTGGTCCGTTCCATACAACTGTCTTAGCCGTCTTAACCGTCTCAGCGTAAAGAGCTGCTGTCTTAGGTCCGATATCAAGACCTTCCCAACCATCCGGAATCTCACCTGCTGCAACTACCTGTGTATTAGCATCGTTAGAGAAATCATCTGCAACTACGTTGTCTAATGGAAGTAATAATTTCACGCCTTTTTCTTCTGCTTTTTTCAGCATGTTAAGAGCGTATTCACAGTAATCTTCTTCCAAGAGAGATTTACCAACATTTCCGCCCAATGCTTTTGCAAATGTATAAGCCATACCACCACCGATGATCAGTGTGTCTACTTTGTCAAGTAAGTTCTCGATAACAGAGATTTTACTTGATACTTTAGAACCACCGAGGATAGCTACGAATGGTCTTTCCGGATTGTTTACTGCATTTCCTAAGAAATCGATTTCTTTTTGCATCAAGTATCCAACTGCTGCTGTGTCAACATACTCTGTTACACCAACATTTGAGCAGTGTGCTCTGTGCGCTGTACCGAATGCATCGTTGACAAATACATCACAAAGAGAAGCCAATTCTTTGCTGAAAGCTTCGCCGTTCTTTGTTTCTTCTGCTCTGTAACGTGTGTTTTCAAGAAGAACTACTTCGCCGTCATTCATTGCTGCAACTGCTGCTTTTGCATTTTCACCAACAACTGTAGCGTC
>JAZQSP010000025.1:0-39777 GCA_045630205.1 Faecalimonas sp.
ATTACAGACACAGAGCGCTATTGGTTTCGAGTTTACTTTTGGCAAGCGTAATATCTTCATGTGAATGGGATTCATAGAAACTCTTGTTCCCGTAGCTCCTGCTCTGATAGAAAAGAATAAGACGAAGCGTATATTTAATAACTGTATTTAGTTGTCACGCAGAATGCCTTTTTCCGCACAGACCCCAACATTTGACATAGAGCCCCATTTTTTATCTGAACTCCCATGTCGCAATATCGCGATGTGGGTTTGGTTTTGCAAGTCCTATCTTCACAACCTCGCCTTCAAACATACCAAAACTATCCTGTAACACCTCAAATGCAATCCGCATCTCCTCTTTTGACAACTTTTTCGCTATCGTCGTATGAGGCAACCATTGAAACGGTCTGTAATGCGTATTCACCTGCACTCCTTCTATGGCAGATAGTGTCTTATATATCGTCTCCGCCATCCCATGCAGGTATGCATTCAGAACCGGTGTCATATATATGACATACGGGAAAAATTGTCCAACACTTGCCCAAGTGAGGTTGCCCTTTTTCAGATTATGTGCAAGAGAATCCAACACCTCCATAACCGCAGCTTCGTTCTGCGTCTCAAATGCGGACACAGTGATGTGCGGTGGCACCTTACCATCTAACATAAAGGTATTGCCCGTTTTCTCGGCCACTTTATCAACATACTGTTGAATCCGTCGATTCGTTTTTTCATCAAAATAAATTGACACCAAATACATAGTTCATCACTCCTGACAACATTATATACGTTTCTTATAAAAAATACAAATTTCAACAATTGTTGATAAAACTCGTTGCCCAATCCGTGATTTTGTTATAAACTATAGTTAAGTTTTTTAAGAGGTATACAATTATGAAACATCAAATGATATGGAGCATTCTACGTCGCTTGGTATATCCTTACTTGAAAATCAAGTTCGGCTACACCTACGAAAAGGCAAAAGATTTGCCGGAGACGTACATTGTGCTCTCAAACCATACAACCGATTTTGACCCAATCTTCGTGGCCATGAGTTTTCCAAAATTCATGCACTTTGTTGCAAGTGAGCATGTGGCAAGATGGAAGTTCCTCTCCACGCTGATTAACTTCGCGTTTGCTCCAATCTGGCGCTACAAGGGTTCCGTGGCAGCTTCCACTGTTATCGACGTGTTCAAAAAAGTAAAAGAAAAGAAAAATGTCGCCCTCTTTGCAGAAGGTGCGCGCACCTGGGACGGTGTCACCGGACCGATTCTTCCTTCTACCGGAAAAATGGTGAAGAAGGCGCGTTGTGGTCTGGTTACATATAAGATTGTCGGCGGTTACTTCGCAAGCCCACGCTGGAGTCAATCAAATACCCGAAAAGGTTACGTACATGGTGCACCGGTTAATATCTATACACAGGAACAACTGGAAGAGATGACTGTAGATGAGATTAATGAGGCAATCAACCGTGACTTATATGAAGACGCGTACGAACGTCAGATGCAGGAACCGAAAAAATATACCGGCAAAGACCTTGCAAAATATATGGAGAATCTTCTGTTTATCTGTCCGACATGCGGTAAGATTGACACCATACAGACACACGGTAATACTGTGAAATGTACTTCATGTAACCTTTCTTTTATATACAATGAGTATGGCATGTTAACAGGTGATACATTTAAGACAGCGAAGGAACTGGCTGATTGGCAAAAGTCAGAAGTTGAAAAAGCAGCTCTTACAGATGCCGTGTACACTGCATCAAGCGGACGACTGATTACCGTAAAGAAGCACGAGGAAACACTGGTTGCCGAAGGCCCTGTGACTCTCTCTCGGACATCCTTGGTTTGCGGAGAGATGGAGATTCCACTAAGCGAAATCAGCGATATGTCCATTCACGGTCGTCGTGGTCTCGTATTCACAGCCCAAAAACAATACTACGAATTAGTACCTTCCACAGAGGCAAATGCACTCAAGTTCCTCTGGCTTTACGAAGAGTATACAAAACAAGAAGCACAAGCATAAGGAGGTAGAAGTTTATGGATTTTTCAGCAGCAAATACATCCCTATGGGACCCAATTATTCAGATTGGTGTTATTGCAGGTCTCATTCTTTTGGCAAATGTGTTACGTAGAAAGATAAAATTTGTTCAAAAGACCTTACTCCCAACCGCAGTATTAGCAGGATTTCTTCTGTTATTTATTCGCACTAGCGGCATCATCAATATCAATGCAGTCATGTTAGAAAAATTAACGTATCACGCACTCGCACTTGGATTTATCTGTATGTCACTTCGCATTCCGGAGAAAAACAGTGATTCCGGTGCCATGATTGGAAGTAAAAGCGGCGCATTGATTGTATCTACATATTTAGTTCAGGCACTTGCAGGACTCATCGTTTCTTTGGGACTTGCCTACACGATTATGCCTGACTTCTTTAAAGCAAGCGGCATTCTGCTTCCAATGGCCTATGGCCAGGGACCGGGACAGGCTAATAACGTTGGTACGACCTACGAAGCTCTCGGAATGGCAAGTGGAAGAACCTTTGGTCTCTCTCTCGCCGCAACCGGATACTTATGTGCATGTGTTGTGGGCGTTGTGTTCCTCAACATATACAATCGCAAGAATAGATTGGAGCGTATTCAAAACAAGGAAGATATTTCCGGCTCTGTTACCATTGATACCTTCCAAAATAACGATGAGATTCCTATTTCTGAATCCGTTGACAAACTCAGTATTCAGTTCGCGCTGGTTGCCCTGGTTTATCTGTTGACCTACTGGTTCACTCGTGGCGTTAACAATCTAATTTCCATGATTGCCCCTGGCGCAGCAGGAACTGTTGGAACACTCCTCTGGGGATTCAACTTCATTATCGGTTCGATGGTAGCGATTCTCTGCAGAACAGTATTTAAACAGCTACGCTCGAAGAAGATTATGAATCATCAATATCAGAACAATTATCTGCTCAGCCGCATGTCAGGCTTAGCCTTTGACCTGATGATTGTTGCAGGTATCGCCGGAATCAACATTGATGACCTTTCCGGATACTGGGTACCATTTATCTTAATGGCTGTACTGGGTGCCATCGTTACATTTATTTATCTCTTATATATGTGCAAGAAGCTATATCCGGATTATGCCTACGAAGGCTTCTTCTCTATGTATGGAATGCTGACAGGAACCATCAGCTCCGGCGTTCTTCTGCTTCGTGAGATTGACCCGAACTTTGAGACACCTGCTGCTAACAACCTTGTTACAGGAAGCTCTTTCGGAATCGTATTTGGAGCACCGGTACTGTTACTTGTAAGCTATGCACCACAAGATACATGGATGACATTACTGCTTATCATCGTTTACTTGCTTGCACTGATGTTATTCATCTTCAAAGTAGGAAAGAAATCCACAAAATAAATTCATTGAACACAAAAGAGAGATTTACATGTTTCATGCAAATCTCTCTTTTACTTTATCTTATTTCTTCTTCAATACAATTGCGCATCTGGACGGCACATAGCACTGGAATCCGTACCAGCCCTCCGGCGTCTTCTTCGCTTTATAGATGTATTCCTTATCCACTCTCTCCGGTCCACCAAACTCACCATCATCACTGGATAGAATCACTTGATATTTTCCTTCCTTCGGTACCGGAATGAAGTATCCGTCAAAGGATTTTTCCGGATGGAAGTTGAAGATAAACACTACATTTCCTTTGTTGTAGATGAGCATCTTATCATCCTGATGCATCCATCGATTCTCTGCCTGCTTCTGCAAGAGTTTTTCCTTCTGAAGCAGGTGAATCATCGCCTCATCAAATGCATTCAGTTCGCAAAATCTTAATTTGTCATCATCCACAAGGCTCCACTGACGTCTGCAGTAGTGATAGCTCCAACCATTTCCTTCTCTCGGGAAATCAATCCACTCCGGATGACCGAATTCATTTCCCATGAAATTAAGGTATCCTTCTCCTGCCAACGATGCAGTAAGAAGTCGAATCATCTTGTGAAGTGCAATTCCGCGGTCTACCACCAGATTGCCGGCAAATTTCATCATGCCGTTATACATCTCTGCGTCACACAGGCGGAACATGAGCGTCTTGTCTCCAACCAGTGCTTGATCATGAGACTCTGCATATCCGATATTCTTCTCCTGCGGTCTGCGGCCAATCAGCTCATACCATATCTTCAGAATATCCCAGTTTTCATCCGACGTTTCTTTTAATGTCTTAATCCAAAGGTCCGGAACTCCCATCGATAAACGATAATCAAAACCGATACCTCCGTCTGATATCTTAAGACACATACCCGGCATACCGGACATATCCTCTGCAACCGTAATTGCGTGTGGATTGAACTTATGAATCAGTTCATTGGCAAGTTGCAGGTAAGTAACTGCCTCTGTATCCGTATTCATAGAAAAATACATATCATAGCTATTGAATGCGCTTCCAAGTCCATGGTCGTGATATAACATGGACGTTACACCATCGAAACGGAAGCCGTCAAAATGGAATGTCTCCATCCAGTATTTGAGATTTGAAAGCAAGAAGTGAAGGACTTCATTCTTACCATAGTTAAAGAGCTTCGTACCCCACTCTCTATGGTTTCCTTTCTCTCCTTCATGGAAGAACTGGTAAACAGTTCCGTCAAACTCATTCAGGCCTTCATTCGTATTATTCACAGCATGAGAGTGAACTACATCCAGCAGAACTGCAATACCCATCTCATGTGCTGCATTTACAAGCGCTTTCAGTTCGTTGCTCGTACCATAACGCGAGGATGCTGCAAAAAAATTCGATACCTGATATCCAAACGAACCATAATATGGATGTTCCATAATCGCCATAATCTGAATCGTGTTGTAGCCCAGTTTCTTAATACGCGGCAAAATATTTTCACGAAATTCATTGTAAGTTCCGATGTCATATTTATCCTGCGCCATACCGATGTGGCATTCGTAGATAAATGGTGTTTTATCCGGCTTGAATCCATGATCTGTCCATGGGAAATGCGCAAATGTATCCTCAATCTCCGCACACCACAGATATGTATCCGAATCTTGAACAACCCTCGTGGCATACAATGGAATTCGGCGAAGCATCTCCCCATTATGCATGACAATAGCCTGTACCTTTTGTCCTACTTGAAGCGCATCTTCTCCTTTAAGATGCACTTCGAATACACCGTTACCGATCTTCTCCATCGGACAGGCCATATCCTTCCATCCATTAAAATCTCCGGTCAGATACATCGCCTCGGCAGCCGGTGCCCACTCGCGGTATACCCATCCGGTCTCTGTGCGATGAAAACCGAAGTACTTATGTCCGTTGGCGAAATCTACAATATTCTTAATCTTCCCCAACAGGTCTTTTCTTTTGCTCTTATACAAGTCCATACGAAGATTGATGTCATCTTCATAACTTGCCAAATAAGGATCTATCTTTAAAATTTTATAAGACATGACTACCTCCTTGCATCGCGTTCTGTTGATACTATCATTATACTCCCTTTTGTTTGAATTTTCCATAACTCTTTTATATGTTCCTTGACATAACAGTTTTACAACAAATTGACAAAAGAGACCATCTTTCGACGGTCTCTATATGTCATTACAATACCTTGTTTGAACCTTGCTGAATTCCCTTATCAAACTCAGGGTTGATATAATAGAAATTCTTTGCATCCAATGAGTCTTTTGTTCTCTCAAGTGCCTCTCCGAATCTTTGGAAATGCACAACCTCCCTTGCTCGTAAGAACTTCAGCGGGTCACGAACTTCCGGGTCGGTGATGACACGAAGAAGATTATCGTATACCGTTCTTGCCTTCTGCTCTGCCGCAAGATTCTCCGTTAAATCGGTGATAGCATCGCCCTTTGACTGGAATTCCTTTGCAGTAAATGGAATACCTGCTGCAGCCTGTGGCCAAATACCTGTCGTATGGTCGATATAATAGGCATCAAAACCTGCTGTCTTTGCTTCCTCCGGAGTTAAGTTCTTGGTCAGCTGATATACCATCGCGCAGATGATTTCCATGTGCGCAAGCTCTTCTGTACCAATATCCGTCAGAAGTCCACCCACTCGCTTGTCCGGCATGGTATAACGCTGAGACAGATATCGCAGAGACGCTGCTAATTCACCGTCCGGTCCGCCGTACTGACTGATAATGAACTGTGCTGTCTTCGGACATGTTTTCGTAATGTTTACCGGATACTGTAATCGTTTCTCATATACCCACATTAGTTACACACTCCTTCCCACGGAATCTTTCCGT
Organism: Faecalimonas sp.; assembly: GCA_045630205.1. Classification (GTDB taxonomy): domain Bacteria; phylum Bacillota; class Clostridia; order Lachnospirales; family Lachnospiraceae; genus Faecalimonas. The sequence continues at coordinate 6,245 of JAZQSP010000025.1, forward strand.
TCGGCCAGCAATAGCAGTCCGAATCCGGATTCTCCTTGTAGATTGCACCCATGCACACTTCTGCCAATGGGTAATATTTTAGTGCAAACTCTCTCATTAAGCAGGTCTTTCTTTTCAAGGTATCCTTGAGAAGCGCTAGCGCCTGTTTGTCCTCCGGATGCGTGTCAAGAAAAAGTCTCAGGTCATCACAAACGAAGCTAATCTTTTGAATCTGAAGAAGCATAGCCTGTTCTCCGTCTAAATGCTTACCGTCCAGAGATGAAGTCTCATTCAGTGCTGTAACAAAAAACGGCTTATTCAATTCCGGAAATATTGTTCCCGCTTTAAATGCCTGTTCCTCATCATACACCGTATTCCACTCCTGAATCGGAACAGACGCAATTGCAAGATGTTTGTTTGTGTCCATAATAAAACTCCCTTCTTAAAGAAATTGCGTTTTGCCCCATTAGTATGTGTAAATAATCTCTCCGTCAATGATGGTATATAATGTTCTGGTAAAAATTTCCATTGGATTGCCTGAGAAAATGGCGATATCAGCATCCTTTCCTTTTCGTAGGCTTCCTACTCTGTCATCCACTCTGCAAATACGAGCCGCATTAATTGTCATAGCCTTCAATCCCTCCTGCATCGGAAGTCCACATTTTACGGCAAGCCCTGCGCAGATTGGAAGATATTGCACCATGGTCACTGGATGGTCGGTTGTGATAGCAAACAGTACACCTGCTTCATTTAACACCTTGTTTGTCTTAAAATTCATATTTTTCACTTCAATCTTGGATCTGGAAGTTAAGTCTGGCCCCACAATCACCGGAAAGCCGGACTTCTTCACCTCATCGACTATCAAATGGCTTTCTGTCCCATGGTCAATTGTGATATCCACATCAAATTCCTTCGCAATGCGAATCGCCGTTAAAATGTCATCTGCACGGTGCGCATGTACCTTCATCGGAATCTCTTTATTTAAAACAGGTATCCACGGCTCCATCTCGAATTCTTCTTGCGCCAGATTGCCTGCATCTTTATCTTTTTTATATTGCACCGCCTCATATAGTGTTCTTCGCAGTATCGCTGCAATCGCCATCCTTGTCGCCGGCGATTGGTCTTTATCCCCATATGAAGTTTTTGGATTTTCACCGAAAGCCACCTTCATGGCAGCTGGAAATTTTACAATCATATTATCTAGACATCTGCCTTGTGTCTTGATAAATGCAAACTGACCTCCAACTACATTGGAGCTCCCCGGTCCTACCATAACAGATGTAATTCCAGCCTCGATTGCCTCGTGAAAACCCGGATCCATCGGATTGATTGCATCGATTGCCCGAAGTGTTGGTGTCACCGGATTCGTCTGCTCATTGCAGTCATCTGCAATAATCCCCCATTTTTCTTCCGTGATGCCGATATGGGAGTGTGCATCAATCAGCCCCGGCAACACCCACGCGCCATGTACATCCAACATAGCCTCGTCTTTTTGCAATTGAAAAGAGGACATATCACCTATGTCCTCAATTACTTTATCCTTTGTACGCACATACCCATTTTCTATGTTTTTCCCTTCCATTGGGAAGATTTTGCCATTGATAATAACCATTGTTTTACGCCCCATTTTGAAAATTCATTTATAATATGTCCAAAATGAAGTTTTTTATGTGCATTTTTTTAAATTATGGTCTTAAGCCCATTCCACCTTCCAGTGTCAATGTCTCACCTGTGAGATACTTCATATCCGGTGAAGCCAAGTGTACACACACGCTTCCAATCTCTGTCTCAGGATCTCCATAATGTCCTGCCGGTGGCATCTTTACGTTTGCCTTAAATGCATCCGGATATTCTTTCTCGAATTTCTCAAGCTGAGATGTCCATGCAAGCGGACAGATTACATTTACATTAATCTTATCCTTTGCCCACTCAGTAGCAACAACACGGGACATACCGCGGATGCCCTCTTTTGCTGCCGCATAAGAACATTGTCCATAGTTTCCGAATAAACCTGCTCCGGATGCAAAGTTGATAACAGTTCCTTCTGTCTCCTTCAAGTATGGATAGCATGCCTTCATATAGTAGAATGCTGCATACAGTCCTGAATACATTGCCAGATTGAATTGCTCAGTCGTGTGTTCTGCAATCGGTACACCTGATGCAGAAGCCTGTGCATTGTTAATCAACACATCAATTCTTCCAAACTCTGCAATGGCCTTTTCCACTACATTTGCTACTACTGCTTCATTATCAGCACCGGTACTTACATCTGCCTGCACTGCGAGAACTTTTACACCGTACAATCTCTCAAGTTCTTCTTTTGCATCTTCGAGTTTCTTTACATTACGTCCTGTAATTACGATGTTGGCTCCCTTTTTGGCATAAGCTGTTGCAATGCCGTATCCGATAGAACCACATCTCCCATCGCTCAATACTGAACGTCCTGCTCCTGTAATAATCGCTGTTTTACCTTTTAAATATCCCATGTTACGCCTCCTTTACCATAAGATTTAGTACTTTTGTCATATTATATCACATTTTTGGTTAGTTGTAACTAATAGTTTATTTTTTCACAAAAAAATTTCTGTACTTTCAGCATCTGTCCTCTTTTGGATGTGTTGTTTTTGTTGTAATATGAGATTGATTTTTTCTGTTCTCTTTTTGATTATAGAATAAATAACCGCCCAGATTACCAAATAGCCGAGAACAAAAATGCCGGAGAAAACCAAAATAGGTGTTACCCCCAACTCCAGCCAATCGTTGAGCAGATAAGTACCCAAATAGGTGATATATAATACGATTCCATGAATCAAGATCGCCACCATCAGAGGCAGACGTTCAATTTGATAAACAACATTCATTCCACCTGCAATAAAGGCAAGTGCGGATAATGAAAATATCCCAAGGCAGACTTCATTTACCGTTAGAATCTCTACGGCAGCTTGATGCTTCAAAATCAGATATAATATAGCCAAAACAATCGGTCCAAAACCGCAAGCAATCAAACCACGGCGAAAAAATTCCAAAACAATCTTTTTCATATCCCTTCATACCTCCTTCTGATTTCCGCAAAACAACGTCTGGAAACATATTCTCGATAGCCGCATTGAAACACGGCATCCACACCGCCACTGAATACAGCATCAAATCGCAGAATACGATGTTCATTGGCCAGGGTAGATTTGTTAATGCGGATAAAATAAGAAGGCAAAACCTCCTCTAAATCACGAAGCCTGTCTTGAATACGGTAGTGTTTTCCACTCACATCAATTGCAATCACTTTTCTGTCAAGAATCGTAATACACTCTATTTCTTGAAAGGCTAACTTTCGCATCTCACCATCCCTGTGCCCTATAATGCTGTCCGCGCCGGAATAGCTACAGACAAGATTTTCTATCTGTTGTGTCAGAGTGGAAGATGCATGAACGATTGCTATTATTTCTTCTTCTACTTTTTTGTCGATAATGAGTTTGTATTTCATCTTCTCAAATCCTTACTGTTTTTTCATTTGCCCGAGGAAACTAAACACTGCAACCGCCGTTGTAAATACACTATACAAAAGAATCGGCAGAATATGCAAAACCGCACCCTCGAAATTCCCGTTAAATAACGCTTTTTCTAGTTCTACTGCATGAACAAATGGGAGTGCATTGGCTGTTTTTTCAAAAAGACCTCCCACAAGATTTAAATCAAACCAAACACCTGAAAGCCATGCAGAGAGATTGGTAAGTAATGCGCCGCAAATACCGCCAACCTGCTTAACTCCCAAAATACTACCACACAAAAGCCCCAATGCAATATTGAAAATAGCCATAGGGATTATCCCAATGACTGCATAAATTATATTTACACTAAAAGTCAGTCCCAAAGGAATCGCAAACAGATAGCAGATCACTGTCTGTCCGAGAGCAATAGGCAAAATCGGGAGCATATACCCTATGATAAAGTCAAATCCTGTAAGCGGTGTCGTGTACAATCTCTGTAAAAGGGCACTTTCTCGGTCTTTGGCAATCAACGTTGCAGAAAAAAGTGTCATAAACGACAGTCCGAATATGGTAATACCCGGAGTCAGCGTGTTGATTTCAAACAGGCTCACCGGAATGTTTGCCTGAAGGCTACTCAGAAGCAACAATAAGACCAAAGGAAATCCCAGACCGAACCCAAGATTGATTGGATCACGCAAAATCTCTTTTGTACATCTCTTGGCAAAAGTCATCATTCTCATAACGCACCCTCCTTCACAATAGAAACGAACGCCGTCTCAAAATCACTGGTTCCAGCCTTCTTGTTCAATTCTTCTACCGTTCCTACTGCAAGAAGGTTGCCGCTTTTCATAATACCGATGCGGTCAGAAAGCGCCTCTGCCTCTTCCATGTAATGTGTAGTCAGGATAATCGTTATCTTGCCTTTTAAGGAGCGAATCACTTCCCACAGTTCATGCCTTGCAATGACATCCAAGCCAAGCGTAGGTTCGTCCATAAATAGAATTTGTGGTTCACTAATCAGCGCCATGGCAATGCTGACTCGACGTTGAAATCCGCCGGATAACTTGCATGCTTTCTTGCTCAAAATATCATTCAGAGTAAACTGTTCGGAAAGTTCTCCAATCTTTGCTTCCGTTTTTTCTTTTGAAAATCTGTGAATGCCGCATATCAGCTCCAAGTTTTCTTTTACAGAAAGGTTCGGAGCAACTGCTGTCTCCTGGGGAGATACACTAATTAGCCGCTTTACATGTTCCGGTTCCTTTGTAATGCTGTAGCCCCCTACAATGGCATCTCCACCTGTAGGTTTTGTCAGACAGGAAAGCATTTTGATGGTTGTGGTTTTTCCTGCACCATTCACACCCAGTAGCGAAAACAATTCACCCTGTTTAATTTCTAAATGGAGCTTGTCTACAGCAGTCAGATTTTTATACTGTTTGACAAGGTCCATTGTTTTAATTGCTTGCATTTATGTTGTCCTCCATGTTGTTTTTATTTGCGAATATCATCATAGCAAATAAAATTGGAGAAATGTTGATGTTTGTCTGTTCGGTCGTTTTGGGTGTCTCATCGGTTCATTCGTAAGTGTCTAAATTCTTTGCTTAAAGCAATATATAGTGCATACACACCGGATATTAATGTAATCAAAACACAAGAAATAATCTGCTCTTTTGATGTGAGACCTGTTTCATTGGCAAAGGCACTTAATGCATTAAATACACCATGCGTAATGATACAAGGAAGCAAACTCTTAGTTCTGTAATAAATCATAACAAACATAAAGCCTACCGCAATAGCATAAACAACTTGAAGCAAATTAGGTAAGAGTTCCGCACCCGAACCATTGATCAGGTTTATAATATGACCTACACCAAAGGTTACGCTTGACACAATAATGGCAGAGTTCTTTCCGTTTATCAGCATAGCGTTAAACAATAGACCACGAAAAATCAACTCTTCAAGAAAACCAACGCAAAGCATCGATAAAATGTACAATATTGATTCAAACGGAGACATGTTCAGTCTAAAACCATGCCACATATTTGCCGTCAAAAGAATGATTATCGGAATGTAAAATAGCATTTTTGATGCAGCAACATCAGCTTTACAAAAGCCATATTTTTCAGTTAAATTGTTTCGTTTTATAAAAAGAAACAAGATGATCGAAAGCCCCAACAAAATTGGCAATGTAATAACCTTTGTGATTCCCAAAGCATCAGATAAATTATCACCCATGGAGGCAAGTACACAATACGCAATAATCCATATTATTGAAAACCAAAGCTCATTTTTATCATAGAATTTCTTTATCATTTGATTTCATCTCCTTCACTTTGTTGTTTGCTTCTTAGTATATTTTAAAAGCAACATACCTTTTATTACTAATAATAAAAACACTACAATTACTGCATATGTTTCTCTTGTCATTGCTAAAAATAATACGCTTAAAGTACTAATCACCATCGATACGCCTGTCATTATGTTATTACATCTTTCAATTCCGAATTTCGTTAGCAACAATTTCATAATTCCTGCAACAATAAGTGTAATAATCATAATCCAGTATAATAAACGGTTCAGCAATGTTGTCTGGGTATATGCAAATAAATTTACCGAATAAACAAATCCATTCACCATGTTTGGGTAAAGCGGCAAAAGAATCAGTATAAAAGAACATATATCCAAGATTCCCAGCAGAAAGTCACACATATTTCGTAGGTTTGATTCGTTTTCTTTTTCTGCAATGAAAAGCAATTTTTCACTCGATAACAAATCATCAATTGTCACCGAAAAATAATTTGATATTTCCTTTAATGAATCAATACTTGGGTATCCTCTTCCTGACTCCCATTTCGATATAGCAGTTCTAGATACATACAAAGCTTCTGCTAACTCTTCCTGTGTAATTCCTCTATTTTTTCGCAATTCCTGAAGTTTTTCATGAAATTCCATAACAGAACCTCCTTATCTAATTTTCCCTTTATAACATAATAAAACAACTGCTTTATAGATGCAAAATAATCCTGCACTAAGCATAATAGAACCTACAATGTCCGTAAGCCAATGAACTCCGGAAATGAGTCTTCCCAATACCATAAAGATAGAAAAACCAATAACAAAGACTTTTATAAATCTTTTAACAGTTGCATGTTCCATCCTTCGATTCATCTGTTCAGTAAGTGTTGGCATTACACAAAGTACAAGAAGCGTAGTTGATGAAGGATAGGAAACCTCTAGAAATCCTCCAATAAGTATTGGTCTATAATTAATAGGTATCATCTCAAAAAAAAGATAGCCGAATATCACTATGATATAATATACCCCTAATAAAATAATATCACAATCCACTTTGAGAAGGCTTCTTCTTTTTATCAATTGACTAAAGCCAATACAACCAAATATCATACAGATAAAAATTGGAACAAGCCCCAACCAGTCTGTGAGATGATAAATTTCCATATGCACACCTGTCAATTTGTGAAACCAACAGTTAATCGTTGCAAAACCTATATCCGTTCCCTTTACTCCAAGCGGTTGCACATCCACCTTCTGAATCAATAACGTCCAAATAACAAAGACTACAATAAATATGCTTCCTAAAAATAATAATCTTTTTCCATTTCCTTTCATTGTTCATTGTCCTTTCTCTTTCAAGTTTTGCCCACTGGCTAATTTAAAAGTAGCAAAAGACATCAAGAACATAAAGAAACGCAGTATCACATGCGTGATACGATTCGTATCATGTGCGAAAACACTGCGTTTCATCTGTTCACCTATAGATTGGAATTTACTTGCGGCAATAGACTTCAATTGCTTCACAGATAAACGCCGCTGTACCACTAGCGCGCTTGTCTATATTGTTCTTGAAGCGTTCATCTGCAATATACATTTGACCAAGACCCATTAGAATCTCGTTCGTACAAAGATAGTAATTCTCGGTGATATGGTTCTTCAGCATTTTCACAAGGTTTTGTGCTTCGATGGAATCAGGCCTTTCGCCCTTTCTCATGCAGAATGCAAACTCTGCCATGATGTGGTCCATTCCCTCGGCGAGGTCATTCCACTTCTGTTTCGAATAATGCTTGGTCTTTTCTGCATGTTGTCTGTATGCGTCAGTTTTGCCCCATTTTTCTTGAGCCTCCACCTTATATTTTTCAAATTCGCTGTTATCAAATGCGCTCATAACATTTGCCTTCTTACTGTTTTTTACCTTTTCAATATCTTCTCTATCAATCCACTCCTCTGTATATCCGCACTCGCAACATATATATCGATTTACATTTTGGACATATTTTTGTATTTTTCATAGTTACTCTCCTCCCACTCTTTTATCTTCTTTCTTCTTATTCCACCATCGCTTCGCATAACTAACGCTTCCCTGAAGCAACATAAATACTACCACATAAACAATAAGTTCTACATACCTTTTCTCTGATTGGAATACTTGAACCGCAAAATATTCCGATATTCCAAAGGACAATGCAATAATAATAAACTCAATAATAAAGTCTCTAATTCTTTGTCGTTTCATCGTTGTAACCTTTCTTTACTTTTATTATCTTTTAATTACACAAATTGGAATTTACGAATATAAATCCAATATTCTTTTATAGTTTTTATATACAAGCCAAATACCCAAAGTACAATCAAAACATATCGCAACCACTCCAACTACAGGGCTGATTAACCACACTATTCCTGAAATAACAAATACAATAGCGCACTTTTTATACAAGCTGCCATCTTCTCATTATACTCAGCCACATTCTTGACCTTCGATTTCAATGTTGTATCTCCACTCCAAAAACTAATTGGTTCCTTACTATCTTTGTTAAAAATACCAATAATAAAAAAAGGGAACGCACACATTAAACAGGATATAAGACCAATAATTTTTCCAAACATTCTGTTCACCTCTATAAATTCCAGTTTGTTTACTTCAATTATATCACAACATTCTCCTGCTTCAACACAAAATCCCTCTACGAATCATTCGTAGAGGGATTCCTTCTTAAACCTAATTAAGTTCTTTTACTGTCTTTCCGGTGTACTACTTGTCAGCGATAGCCGCCTGGTCTGCTATAGACCAAGGGATATGCACCACATGTTACTACTTCTGTGTTTTTTAGTCACATTTCACAAAAATATTTTTAGTACTTTTATGACTAAACTCTATGTGCTACAATGTACTTCCAAGGCTACCATATTCGGTAGGCGGTTAGTCCTTCTAACGGAGGACTGTGACCTCCGATTACATAGAAATCCAGCAATGGAAATCTAACGGAAAGGGGGCATACTTATGAGCGATTTCGAGATATTATCCGTGGTGTTAATGATACTAAGCATCGTTACATCCTTGTTAATAGCCTTTATAGATCAATCAAAAAAGTAATCGCCGGTCCTGAGAAAACTTGCGATTACCTTCTTGGTTAAACAATATTCTTAAGGACTAACCGTCTATCGGTAGCCTTGTTGTCACTTATAGTATAGGTTATGAATTAAATAATGTCAATATATCATATTACTTCTCGAACTACAAATTTGAATCTTTTTAACTATTTTCAGAAATCCATTTCTTTGACCAATCAAACAATTTTTCGGACATCAAATTGAAATCTACCGTTCCGCCATTTTTCAAATTCAAGAAGGTTTCGACAATGACCCGTTCATCAAAAGAAACAACTTGAAGCAAATCCTTTTGATGACTGATATACTTTCCTGTCTGCTTAAAAACAATTGCTTGCACAACAAAAGATGCTGATTTATATAATCCCTTCAAAATGTCTTCACTTTTTTCATACAGCATGTTGTGAACGCATCCGTGGAATATGTTACAAACACCTGTTTTTATTGCTTTGTAAATTGCTGTATCATCAATTATAGGCAACAATTCATCAAGGTTTCCCTTTATCGGCTTTGTGTCATAGTAAAACTGAAAAAGGTCTGAAGGATCCCAGTTAAAAATTTCCTTTTTCCCTGAAAGGAAACCACAAATAAGTTCCCTATTGGATAAGGTATCCAGCATCCCATTATATGTTTGAATATCCATAGCAGACAATTCATCCAGTATTACAACAATATCAATATCGCTTGTTTCTGTTGCTTCGCCACGACCATAACTCCCTTGCAAACCAACAAGCCACACACGATTCCCAAAGGTTTCATTTAATTTCTGCAAAAAGTTATTCATCCAAGTAGTAATATCTATCACCTTAATCACCCCTTCAAATTTAACTATATCCATTATACCACAAACACACTCTCTTACATATACAAAAATCCCCCTACGAATCATTCGTAGAGGGATTCCTTCTTTAAACTAATTAAGTTTTTATACACTTTTTGACGGTGTACTACTTGTCAGCAATTGCCGCTTGGTCGGTTGTAGACCAAGGGATATACACCGTGTTTTACTGTTTCTGTATTTTTTAGTCACATTTCACAAAAATATTTTTAGTACTTTTAAGACTAAACTTTATGTGCTACAATGTCCTTCCAAGGCTACCATATACGGTAGGCGGTTAGTCCTTCTTACGGAGGACTGTGACCTCCGTTTACATAGAAATCCATCAATGGAAATCTAGGAAAGGAGGAAGCGCTTTTATGAGTGACTACGAAGTCTTATCTTTGGTATTAATGATAATTGGTATTATTACTTCCTTGTTGATATCTTTAATAAATCACACAAAAAAGTAACCGCTGGTCCTGACAAGATTGCGGTTACTCTTTTGTAATCAATATTCTTAAGGACTAACCGTCTATCGGTAGCCTTGTTTTCATTTATAGTATAGGTTATGAATTAAATAATGTCAATATATCATATTACTTCTCGAACTACAAATTGGAATTTATCGTTTCCTGTTTCTTATAACACTAAAGAATCCTATTGCAAAAAAGACGGCACTAACAAACAACAATGATAATAACACTATGAGTTGAATATTTCCGTTTAAGCATTTTTCCCAGTTGTGAAAATTCACCTGATAGGAACTGCTGGAAGATGGGCCAAACAAGGCGGTTGCCACATGATTTGCACAATAAAGCGTGATTCCACTGACGGCGGTACAGATTCCCGCCTTAAGAAATGCATTAAAACGGAAGGCACATATTACCGCACAAGCAATTACAGGTACAAAGCCGTATACAGCCATTAGAATTGCATTACCGAGCATAAACGACTGACTGATACGGATGTGTATCATCATCATAGTTGTCAATACTAGAGTGACTGTAAAGGAAATGACGAACTTATAGCAAGAATAATTTGTTTTTGATAACAAGATAGGTACAAACAATAGCACATACCCCATCAAGATGCCTATACAGGCAGTTAAGAACCACGATAAATCATTGGTATATACTGCACAGGTAAACAAAAGCAGGCAGATGGATAAATATGTTGAAACACCAAAAGCAAGTAGTTTCTTCGACTCAAAAAAAACAGTCACTGTGGGTACAAATGTGTAGGCACAAAGAAGTGCTGCCAAAACGATAAAGAACCAAGACAGCGTATGGTTTACGGCAAGATTGCAAATAAAACAAGTCAAGAGTGCGACTGCATATGATATTGTCGGAACCCAAAACCATGTACTACGAATCACACGGAATTTCCGTGCTTCGTGCTTCATCTTCCTTGTGTCTGTGTCGGTTGAAGCAGTAATCAATTCGTGTTCGCTTATATCAAGAACACGGCAAATATCAGAAATCAAAGTTATGTCGGGATAGGACACACCTCGTTCCCACTTGCTCACAGCACCTTCCGTAACAAACAGCATTTCCGCCAAATCTTTTTGTGAATAGTTTTTCTCGGTTCGTTTGATTTTTATGAACGAACCGAATGTTTTTTTATCAGTCATATCGTTTCACCTCCGCCCATCATTCTACGGTAATCAACGTTAACCATCAATGGACTGTCAAGCCACCCCCCCCGTATTTTAATATGGTGGCGTCAAATTTCAATTTGTTTACTTCAATTATACCACAACATATTTCTGCTTCAACACAAAAATCCCCCTACGAATCATTCGTAGAGGGATTCCTTCTTAAACCTGATGAAGTTCTTTTACTGTCTTCTCGGTGTACTACTTGTCAGCTATAGCTGCTTGGTCGGTTGTAGACCAAGGGAATGGCACCATTTTTTACTATTCCTCGTTTCTTTAGTTCCTTACGGGACAAACATTTGCAAATTGATTTCCACCTTTTGCAAGAGTGAATGTAGTGGATATTTCACCATTAGGCATCATATTGTCACCCATCATTCCACCCATATTATCAGGTGGTGTCATATTTTCCATGCCTTCAGGCATCTCTGGTCTCTCTCCATTTGGCATTTGTGGAGGCTCATCACTTGGAGGTTCAGGTCTTTCCATGCCATCCGGAACTTCTGGTGGTGTACCCTTCTCGTTTTGTTCACCTTGCGGCATTTCAGGTCTTTCGCCCTGTGGCATTCCACCTTGCATATTTTTCATCGAACTTCCTGTTAATTGAGTAGTCCCCTGCCAGAAAGTATACTCTCCTGGAACAAGTTCATCACCTGCAACAATAAGGCAAGTAAAAGCGTTTACAGGAGAATATTCACCAACAATCCTTCCATCAGAATTTTTAATCATGTAGGTGCTTTTGCCAGCCTGCTGACTTGCAAATCTAAATACTGCATAAGTCTGGTCGCCACCTGCGATGTGGTCAAGCATATTACCCGAAGCAATCACTTTACCTCCATTAATATAAACACCCTTATCAGAATCTATTCCTGCATCACCACTTGTAGCACAAGCCTGTGCTACGACCGTACCACCATTAATTACAAGCCAGCCATTGGAGTCAATTCCGTCCCCTTCGCCCGTACTACCGTCACAAAGAATATTAATTGTACCACCGTTCATTGTAGCAACAGAAACATTGTCCTCATTAGTATTAATTCCATCATTACCCGATGTGATATTGATAATTCCACCATTTATTGTAAGGTGCAGTTCACTATCGAGACCTTCATTTTCTGCCTTGATATTAAGTATACCGTCACCCTTATTTCCACCGTTGATATTCATTGTTTTCTTTGAATAAAAAGCACCATCGTATTTATGAAGTTTTTTACTATCGACTACCTCTGTACCTTCTTCGTTAAGTTCATAAGATTTATAAATCTTTTCCACATAAGAACCATTGATATTGTTTTCTGTACCATCAGCAATAATGACATTTGCACCTGCTTTTGATGTATCAATATCTTTTGTTGCCTTTTCTTCGTCACTGCTACAACATTCATATACATTATAGAAAATAATCGCCGGGGCGACTTCACAAGTAATATCAACATCCTTGAGAATCAGCGTAACTACCGCTTCAGGGTCTGTTTCGGCATCTTCGCCAAGGTCAACTGCAATCTGCCCTAATGATAGTTCGCCACTCAAAACATATCTTCCTGGTTCTGTAATGTGCACAACTGTATGAGCATCTGCTTCTTCCGTACTATGTGCATCCTTCTCAGTTCCTTCTCCGTAGGTAAAATCCTTGCCCGCTTCATAATACACAATATCATTTGCGACGTACACCGCATTTGACGCATCTGTTTCTACTGGCTTTCCCGCTACATAGATTTCGTCATCACCCAAATCAATTCTAACTGCATTTTTCTCCAACTCATCTATTTTGCTACAACCACAAAATGCAAGCATAGACAGAATCAACACAAAACCTATTCTTTTCATTTTATTATACTTCCTTTCTTATTCTGGATAACCAATGATACTACTAATATGTGTTTTTTTTGTGTACTACTTGTCAGCTATAGTTGCTTGGCCGGTTGTAAACCAAAGATTTCTCTTATCCTTGTTCTCCAATCTTTGAAAATATAAGAGGAAGCAAGTCTTCCTTTTTGATATCTAAGACATACTGAAACTCTTCATAAAGAATCCTTTCTGCCTCCCTAAAAAAACGTTCATCCGAAATATACAAACGCTTACCTTCTGACTCTCTCTTCTGCTTGTGTAAATAAATTGCCTTAATCATGCCAATCAATTCACTATGATTTCCTTTGGCAATAACCTGCTTATATTGCTCTTTTCTTTCATTTTCATTCCTAAACCATATAATTTCTTTTTTCGGCATTGTTTCAATCAATTGATATACTTCTTGTTTTGAGAGAATTCTTCTCATCTTTGCTAGTAATTTTTCGTTGTGTGTTGGCACGTACAGCGTCGCCGTAAAATCACTTATTGGCTTCAAAACATAGTATTCCTTTTGACTCCCCATAAACTCCTTCATTGTAATATCTTCAATCTTACATACGCCATGCACACCATACATAACCGTGTCATTTATTTGAAACATGTTCCACCTTCTTTCTGAAATTCATAAGAAACTGGACTTACGTTTTTATTAAAAACAACACGTTTCTATATAAAAATTATACCATATTAATTTTTTCTAATGTAAGTATAAATTTTATTTTCCTATCGTCATTTTATTACGCTCTATTTTTAATATCTTTCGCGAAAATCATATCTGTATTCTCGTTTACCTCCTAATAAAAATATAATAAACTTAGAAAGGACTATTTACTACCTACGCAAAGTAGAGATACAAATTGGAATTTACGAATATAAATCCAATATTCTTTCATAGTTTTTATATACAAGCCAAATACCCAAGGTACAATCAAAACATATCGCAACCACTCCAACTACAGGGCTGATTAACCACACTATTCCTGAAATAACAAATACAATAGCGCACTTTTTATACAAAGCTGCCATCTTCTCATTATACTCAGCCACATTCTTGACCTTCGATTTCAATGTTGTATCTCCACTCCAAAAACTAATTGGTTCCTTACTATCTTTGTTAAAAATATCAATAATAAAAAAAGGAAACGCACACATTAAACAGGATATAAGACCAATAATTTTTCCAAACATTCTGTTCGCCTCTATAAATTCAAATTTATTTAAATCCATTATACCACATATTTATCTACCGTTAATGATTTCTTTAACTAATCGTTTAACAACTTGAATGTCCAGTGGGTTGTTTAGAGATTCAAAACTCACCACAACATCCCTTCCCGACAGCAAGTCATTGTCTATATATGTATTCATTTTTCTCACAAACTCATTCGCATAATACGAATCATCCATACGTCCCGTATGCTCCCAGTATGTCACTTTCCCGGTATGCTTATTGAGAATTGTAAAATCAGGATAGATGGTTTTCTGTCGACCATTCTCCATGATCTCCAGCGGCCTTTCATATTTATATAAAATATCCTTGCGATTTTGATACAAAATATTTGCAATAATTACTTCTGATTTCGAACGAACCACTTCACCTTGTTCCGTCTCATATCGCAAATTTTCAGGAAACATTTGATTCTTCTCGTAGACTTCAGTTTGCCATTGTTTCACTTTTTCCTTTACACTCAGTTGTATCGGCGTAACTAGCTTCTTTCGCTCAATACTTAAATTGTCATAAATTGCTTCCAACTCATTTGATGGACATTTTTTTGAAAATCTTTTGATTTCGTTCAAATTCTTTTCTAATATCGTTTTTATTTCTAGATAATAATGCTTCTGTGCAAGCTTTTTTGCTAATGCAATTTCACTTTTCTTGATATAGCGACGTGCCCACTTATTATTCTTCATAAATTGATGATAATAATAAGTCTTCCCATTCCTATTCTGCCACTTCAAGCACCCTTCCGGTGCATGCTTTAAAAATGCATCTATCTTTTTTATAGTGTTTTCTAATTTCAAGACTTCTTCTTTTGCTAATTCTATAAAATTGTGCATAGTATTCCTCCGTTTCACTCTGTCCATGATCTTGTTTTGGTGGCTTTATAGTAAGAAAAACTTGATTTATCATACTATGATTTCTTACCATAAAAGAAGAAACATAAGCTTGTGGGTAGATTTTTATAGCAGTTCGGCAAGATTTATCTAACCATTGCACCGCCAAGCACTCCCCGCGGGTAGAGGCTAAGCTTGTTTGCGCAGGCTTTTTCTTACCATCACACCACTAAACAAACTCTATGGGAAGACAATAAGCTTGTTTGATTAGACTTTTTCTTACCATTAAGCCAACAGAACAAGCTCATGGGCAGATATTCTATTAATTTTAATGGATTTTTTCTTACCACGAAGGCTGATAGACAGCCACATGGGTAGAAACAGGCATCAAAATGCCTAGAGATTTGTAAAAACATCTCCCCCGCCAAAAGCGAGGGAGATAAGGAATTCAAGAGTTGAATTATTTGTCAGCGATAGCCGCTTGAGCTGCTGCCAATCTAGCAATCGGAACACGGAATGGTGAACAAGAAACGTAATCCAAACCAATCTTGTGGCAGAATTCTACAGAACTTGGATCTCCACCATGTTCTCCACAAATACCAACATGTAAGTGTGGGTTAACTGGCTTACCTAACTTGATAGCCATTTCCATTAACTGTCCGACACCTGTTTGGTCTAACTTAGCAAATGGATCGTTTTCGAAGATCTTTGTATCATAGTAAGCATCTAAGAACTTACCAGCATCATCACGAGAGAATCCATATGTCATCTGTGTTAAGTCGTTAGTACCGAAGCAGAAGAAGTCAGCGTTCTTAGCGATTTCATCAGCTGTAAGACACGCACGTGGGATTTCCATCATTGTACCTACTTCATAAGCTAATTCTACGCCAGCAGCTGCGATTTCGGCTTCAGCTGTCTCAACTACAATCTTCTTAACGAATGCCAATTCTTTTGCATCACATGAAAGCGGAATCATGATTTCCGGTTTCACTGCCCAGTCAGCATGTGCTTTTTGTACGTTGATTGCTGCTCGGATAACAGCTTTTGTCTGCATCTTAGCAATCTCTGGATATGTTACAGCAAGACGAAGACCTCTGTGTCCCATCATTGGGTTAAATTCATGCAATGAAGCAATTAATGCTTTAATGCTTTCCACAGATTTGCCTTGAGCGTCTGCTAATTTCTTAATGTCTTCTTCCTCTGTTGGAACGAATTCATGAAGCGGTGGGTCTAAGAAACGGATTGTAACCGGATTTCCTTCCAATGCTTCGAATAATCCTTCAAAGTCTGATTGTTGATATGGAAGAATCTTTTCAAGAGCAGCTTCTCTTTCTTCTACTGTGTCAGAACAAATCATTTCACGGAATGCACCGATTCTGTCTTCTTCGAAGAACATATGCTCTGTACGTGTAAGACCGATACCTTCAGCACCGAGTTCACGAGCTTTTCTAGCATCTGCAGGTGTATCTGCATTTGTTCTAACTTTCAATGTTCTGAACTTGTCAGCCCATGCCATAATTCTTCCGAATTCACCAGCGATCTGAGCATCAACTGTCGGAATGATTCCGTCGTAGATGTTACCTGTTGTACCATCGATAGAGATTTCATCTCCTTCGTTAAATGTCTTTCCTGCTAATGTGAATTTCTTGTTTTCTTCATTCATTTGAATGTCGCCACATCCTGATACACAGCATGTACCCATACCACGAGCAACAACGGCTGCATGAGATGTCATACCACCACGTACTGTAAGGATACCTTGAGCAGCTTTCATACCCATGATATCTTCTGGTGATGTTTCAAGACGAACAAGAACAACTTTTTCTCCTCTTTCTGCCCAAGCTACTGCATCGTCAGCTGTGAATACAGCTTTACCGCAAGCAGCTCCCGGAGATGCTCCAAGACCTTTACCCATCGGAGTAGCAGCCTTAAGTGCTTTTGCATCAAATTGTGGGTGTAATAATGTATCTAAGTTACGAGGATCAATCATTGCAACAGCTTCTTCTTCTGTTCTCATTCCTTCGTCAACTAAATCACAAGCAATCTTAAGAGCAGCCTGAGCTGTTCTCTTACCATTACGTGTCTGAAGCATGAATAATTTACGATCTTGAATTGTAAATTCCATGTCCTGCATATCTCTGTATTGGTTTTCAAGAATACTGCAAACTTCTGTAAACTGGTCGAATACTTCCGGCATAACGTCCTTCATCTCAGCGATTGGTTGTGGTGTACGAACACCGGCAACTACGTCTTCACCTTGAGCGTTGATGAGGAATTCACCCATAAGCTTCTTCTCACCTGTAGCTGGGTCACGAGTAAATGCAACACCCGTACCTGATTCATCTGACCAGTTACCGAATGCCATTTCCTGTACGTTAACAGCTGTTCCCCATGAATATGGAATATCGTTGTCACGACGGTAAACGTTTGCACGCGGGTTGTCCCAAGAACGGAATACAGCCTTAACAGCTCCCATAAGTTGTTCTTTTGGATCACTTGGGAAGTCTTGTCCGATTTTAGCTTTGTATTCAGCTTTGAACTGATTCGCTAATTCTTTCAAATCTTCTGCTGTAAGGTCGATGTCTTCTGTAACACCTTTTTCTTCTTTCATCTTGTCAATGAGTTCTTCGAAGTATTTCTTACCTACTTCCATAACTACGTCAGAATACATTTGGATAAATCTTCTGTAGCAGTCACGCGCCCATCTTTCATTTCCTGTCTTCTTAGCAACTACTTCTACTACTTCTTCATTAAGACCAAGGTTCAAAATAGTATCCATCATACCAGGCATAGATGCTCTTGCGCCTGAACGAACAGATACAAGTAACGGATTTTTTAAATCTCCGAATTTTTTTCCTGTAATTTCTTCCATTTTAACGATTGCTTCGTTAATTTGAGCCTGAATCTCGTCATTGATTTGACGTCCATCTTCATAGTACTGTGTACATGCTTCTGTTGAGATGGTAAATCCCTGTGGTACCGGAAGACCTAGTTTTGTCATCTCAGCAAGGTTGGCACCTTTTCCACCAAGGAGGTTTCTCATGCTCGCGTCACCTTCAGTGAACATATAAACCCATTTTGTCATATTTGTATGACCTCCTATATAGTATTTTCTTAACACAAGACGCGAAAAACACGACTTCTATATATGGAAGTCGTTTTTTCATACTTGTATTATAAATGCTGTCGAGTAGTTTATAAAATCAACCACATTTTTATTTTATCTGCTTTTCCAGTATTCGTCAAGGAAATTCGCCTATTTTTTTCCAACTGGAAACAGGATAAAAGCGTGAGCCTCTTGTAATCCCAATATAAAATTAAATGTTCAACAAATCGCTGTATACTTTTAACGCTCCGTCCGTATCATGAGCAAGTACTTTTTTCGCTAATACTTTACCAAGTTGCACACCTTCCTGGTCGAAGCTGTTTAAGTTCCATACGAATCCTTGGAACATAATCTTGTTCTCAAAATGTGACAAAAGAGCTCCAAGTGATTTCGGTTCTAATTGCTCTCCGATGATAATACTTGATGGACGACCACCTTCGAATTTTTTATTCAAATTCGTATCATCTTTACCGCAGGCAAATGCCATAATCTGAGCGACAACATTTGCACAAAGCTTCTGTTGACTTGTGCTTCCTTCGATAATAACATCTGTTCCCATCTGGCTGTTCTTGAAGCCAACGAATTGAAGTGGAATGATGTCTGTACCCTGATGTAACAACTGATAGAACGAATGCTGTCCGTTTGTTCCAGGTTCACCGTAGATAATCGGTCCTGTTACATAATTAACCGGTTCGCCGAAACGGTTCACTGACTTACCGTTCGATTCCATATCTGCCTGTTGTAAATGTGCAGGGAAACGGCTAAGTGCCTGTGAATATGGAAGCACCGCTGTTGCACCATATCCGAGTACATTTCGCTCATACACGCCGATTAATGCATCGAGCATTGCCGGGTTCTGTAATAACTCTTCGTTCTTAGCTGTGATGTCAGCTTCCGCTGCACCTTCCAAGAAATCAGCAAACACCTTCGGACCAAATGCCAATGATAATACAACTCCACCAACACCTGATGTAGATGAGTAACGTCCGCCAATGTAGTCATCCATAAAGAATGCTGCAAGATAATCGTCACTCTTAGCAAGTGGAGATGTCTCACTTGTCACAGCGAGCATGTGTTTTGAAGCATCGAGACCGGCTTTCTTCAAAGCATCTTTTACAAATGATTCATTTGTTAACGTCTCAAGGGTTGTACCTGATTTTGAAACAACGATAAAGAGAGAGTGTGCGACATCAACATTACTTAATACTGCTGCTGCATCATCCGGATCAACATTGCTGATAAACTGTGCTTTCATCTTTAATGTATCATTTACCTTTGCCCAGTTTTCAAGTGCAAGATAAATGGCGCGAGGACCAAGGTCACTTCCGCCGATACCAATCTGTACAACCGTTGTAAATTTTTCTCCGGCTCCGTTGGTAATCTCACCGTTATGTACTTTGTTTACAAATTCTGTGATTTTCTTTAATTCATTTAAGTAGAATTCGCGTTTGTTCACACCGTCAACTACCACATCGTTACCCAATTGACCACGTGTCAATTGATGAAGTACAAGACGCTTTTCTCCTGTATTAATCACTTCACCATTGTAAAGAGCTTCATACTTTTCTGTCAGTTGAGCTTCTTTTGCCAACTTTTCAAGGACTTCCAAAATATTGTCATCTACTGATTTTGCACCATAATTAAAGGCCATTCCTGCAGCCATTGGTACGCTGTATTTTTTCACACGTTCTGCACCATTTTCTCCAGTCATAACTTCCGCAAGATTTACCGGTGCCACATTCATAAGTTCTTCATAAGAACTGAGTGTATCGAAATTTTTCCAATTAATCATATGTAATTCCTCCTTGTTCAAAATACGTTTCTTGAAAATTATACTATCTTCTAGACATATCTTCAAGTAAAAAAATTGCGTTGACTGTGTTTTTTAATAGCCAACGCAATTTTCTTTGTATCTCGTATTTTATCCTTCTAAAAAGGCTTTATATCCTCTATAAGCCTCATACACATCTGCCTTACTTGTCACTTCCCAAGGCGCATGCATACTGAGCACTGCTACACCGCTATCAATGACTTCCATGCCATAGTTTGCCAAGATATAAGCAATCGTTCCGCCGCCACCGACATCTACGCGGCCAAGCTCTGCCGTCTGGAATCCAACACCGTGTTTATCAAGTACATTGCGAAGGTACGCCACATACTCTGCATTCGCATCGTTAGAACCGCTCTTTCCACGACTTCCGGTGTATTTATTAAACACAAGTCCTCGTCCGAAGTACGCTGTGTTCTTTTTCTCAAATACACTCTCAAACATCGGATCATAAGCCGCACTGACATCCGAAGATAACATCTTCGAATTCGCGAGTGCTCTTCTAACCTTAATGTCAGAATAATCACCCATTGCATTCATTACTTCTGCAACCGTATTTTCAAAGAAACGAGAATGCATACCGGTTGCACCGACACTTCCGATCTCTTCTTTGTCTACTAACAGACAGCATGCTGTCTTCTGAAGATCTTTTGCTTCGAGCATTGCAAGAAGAGATGTATATGCACACACTCTGTCATCCTGTCCGTAAGCAAGAATCATACTTCTGTCAAGACCACAGTCACGTGCCTTTCCGGCTGGAACCACTTCGAGTTCTGCAGAGAGGAAATCCTCCTCTTCTAAGTCATACTTCTCTTTGATGAGTTTTAGGATATTTGCCTTTACAGCCTCTTGTTCTTCTCCAACAAGTGGTCTGCTACCAATCAGCACATCCAGTTTCTCACCTTCAATCACTTTTGCAGCCTCTTTCTTGAGTTGCTCCTGTGCCAAATGAATCAGAAGATCCGTAATTACAAGTACCGGATCGTTCTCATTCTCACCGATTACAATCTCAACCTTTGTGCCATCTTTTTTCACAACCACACCGTGAATAGCAAGTGGAATTGTCACCCACTGATACTTCTTCACGCCGCCATAGTAGTGTGTGTCAAAGTATGACAACTGACCTGCTTCGTAAAGTGGATTCTGCTTAAGGTCAATACGCGGCGAATCCACGTGTGCACCGAGAATGTTCATACCGTTTTCCAATGGTTCTTCCCCGATGTGGAATAATGCAATCGTTTTGTCCATGCATACGGCGTACACTTTGTCACCTTTTGCAAGCTTCTCACCATTTGCAATCACATCATTTAAATCTTTGTATCCGGCTTGTTTTGCCTGTTTTACTGCTTCGCGGATACATTCGCGCTCTGTCTTTCCTGTATCCAGATAATGCTTATATGATGTACAGAGAACCTCCAGTTCTTTTACTTGCTCCTCTGTATAGGTTTCCCATAGATTTTTTCTTTCCATGTTATTTCTCCCTCGCTGAACTTATTATATGTTAGTATACCCTTTTTTCAGTTTTTTGTCCATCTACAAAAATGCCTGGTATCATTAAAGGAGCAACCCACATTGGTTGCTCCTTTATTACATCTTCATTCCTTAGAATGCAAATTTCTTTTCAAAATATGCTTTCAAGTCTTCAATTTTAATTCTTTCTTGTTCCATCGTATCACGGTCACGAACTGTTACGGCTCCGTCTTCTTCTGATTCGAAGTCGTATGTAATACAGAACGGTGTTCCGATTTCATCTTGACGACGGTAACGTTTTCCGATGTTTCCACGATCATCGAATTCACAGTTGTAGTATTTAGAAAGCTCTGCAAATACTTTTTCTGCACCTTCGTTTAATTTCTTAGAAAGTGGAAGTACACCAATCTTAACAGGTGCAAGTGCTGGATGGAAATGAAGCACTGTACGAACATCTCCTCCTTCTAACTCTTCCTCATCGTATGCTGCACAGAGGAATGCAAGTACCACACGGTCAGCACCAAGTGATGGCTCTACTACGTATGGAACATATTTGATTTTCTTTTCGTCATCAAAGTATGTCATATCTTGTTTTGACACTTCTTGATGCTGTGTTAAGTCGTAATCTGTTCTGTCTGCGATACCCCAGAGCTCGCCCCATCCGAATGGGAATAAGAACTCGATATCACTTGTTGCTTTACTGTAGAAAGAAAGCTCTTCCGGAGAGTGGTCTCTCACGCGCATCTCTTCTTCTTTGATACCCAATGTCTGTAACCAGTTGATACAGAAGTTTTTCCAGTATGCAAACCATTCAAGATCTGTGTCCGGTTCACAGAAGAATTCTAATTCCATCTGCTCAAATTCACGTGTACGGAATGTGAAGTTACCCGGTGTAATCTCGTTACGGAATGATTTACCAATCTGTCCGATACCAAATGGAATCTTCTTTCTTGAGGTACGCTGTACATTCTTGAAGTTTACGAAGATACCTTGTGCTGTCTCGGGACGAAGATATACTGTATTCTTAGCGTCTTCTGTTACACCCTGGAATGTCTTGAACATCAGGTTGAACTGACGAATCTCTGTGAAGTTATGCTTTCCGCATGTTGGACATGGTACATTGTGTTCTTCCACCCATGCTTCCATCTGCTCTTTTGACCAAGCATCAACGCTCTCTGTGAGTTCAATACCGTTCTCTGCAGCAAAGTCTTCGATAATCTTGTCTGCACGGAATCTTTCTTTACATTCTTTACAGTCCATAAGTGGGTCACTGAATCCTCCAAGGTGACCGGATGCTACCCATGTCTGTGGGTTCATAAGGATGGCACAGTCAACACCTACGTTGTATGGGTTTTCCTGGATGAACTTCTGCCACCAAGCTCTTTTTACATTATTCTTAAGCTCCACGCCGAGGTTACCGTAATCCCATGTATTTGCAAGGCCTCCGTAGATCTCAGAGCCCGGATATACAAAACCTCTTGATTTGGCGAGTGCTACAATCTTATCCATTGTTTTTTCCATATCTAATCCCTCTCATTTTCCAGTTTACTTAATTCATTACATTATAGCCTCATTACTGCATTATTTCAAGCACATTTCCAATATTTCCAAGGATTTAAAGGTTTTATCTATATGTAAATCCATATATCGCTTCAAGATTCTGCCAAGTTCTCCCAAAACCTCCTCAGAAACCGTAAATGTGTATAACTTTTCAATTGTTGACGAGACAATATACTGAAGTGTATACACCGTCGCCTTACTCACAGGAATCCCATCCGGTGCAATCCCTACACACTCCTCACAGATTGTTCCGTGATTCTTGCTGCTAAATACCATCTTGCGGTCATCCACGCCACAGTTGGCACAGCGAAAGACCTCCGGTGCTTCTCCGTTTACCACAAGCGACTTTAGTTCAAATATGTAGCGAACGAGCTCACGCCCTATTTTCCCGGAAGAAAGTGCCCGCATCGTCTGATAGAGAAGCTTTAGCATTTCTCGCTCATCGTTGTATTCTTTTGTATAGTAGTCCGCTATCTCCATAAAGTAGAACCCATAATATGCACCCTCAAAATCGGTACTCAGTTCCATAAAATAGTTGGAAATATTCGCCTGCATAACATTGTAAGAACTTCTGCCCTCGTAGAGCAGAAACTCTCCAAAAGAAAAAGGATTGGTTGTGCCCATCATCGGACTGTTCTGCTTCCGCGCTCCCTTGGCAAATGCAGATATTTTTCCTTTTTCTTTTGTCAGTATCACAAGTCGCTTGTCATATTCACCAATAGGTGTTGCGGACAGTATCATTCCTGTCACTTTGACTCCCTGATTCAACGCTTCTCTCTCCCATTCTCTGCGTTTCTGACTGCTCATGGATTCCCTTGTAGTGTAAGTAATCCACAATGCTTCCTGTTTTTTCAAATGTTGTCCATAAGTCTTTATCTGTCATGTGAAAACCCTCCCTTGTATACATGTTAGAGTCTCCACACGGATAAAAATCATACTGAAACTATCTGCCAGTTAAATTTCTTTCAAAACCCTTGACAGTTAGAAAATCTCTATTCATCCTTCGTGTAACCGAAGTTTTTAATGAGAAAATCACTGTCTCTCCAGTCCTTCTTCACCTTCACCCAAAGCTTCAGATTCACCTGCATATCCAGCATTTTCTCTATCTCATATCTTGCGGTGCTTCCGATTTTCTTAAGCATCACACCCTGTTTACCAATAATGATTCCCTTGTGCGAATCGCGTTCACAGATAATCGTTGCATCAATATCCACAATCTTTCTACGGTATTTCATTGCATCGATTGCAACAGCAATTCCATGAGGAATCTCATCATTCAGAGAGTGAAGTGCTTTTTCACGAATGAGTTCCGCCACAATCTGTCTCTCCGGCTGATCTGTGACTGTATCCTCGTCATAAAACTGCGGACCGTAAGGTAAATATTTGAGAATCACTTTGATAAGTTCATCTGTGTTATCTCCATTTCTTGCTGATACCGGTACAATCTCTGCGAAATCGTAGATTTTGCGATAGGCATCAATAAATCCAAGAATCTCTTCCCTCTTCACCATATCTACTTTGTTGATAACAAGCACAACCGGTGTTCTCACCTTGCCAAGCTGCTCTGCGATATGCTTTTCCCCAGCTCCGATAAATGTAGTTGGCTCCACAAGCCAGAGCACCACATCCACTTCATTTAATGTGCGCTCTGCCACATTTACCATGTACTCGCCAAGCTTATTTTTCGCCTTGTGAATACCAGGTGTGTCCACAAATACAATCTGGCCTTCCTCAGTTGTAAGAACCGTCTGAATACGATTTCTCGTTGTCTGTGGTTTGTTCGATGTGATGGCAATCTTCTGCCCAATCAGGCGATTCATCAGTGTAGATTTCCCCACATTCGGTCTTCCGATTAACGTTACAAATCCTGATTTGTAATCTGCTCTCATAATCTCCTTCGTACCTCTCTAGAATATACTTCTTACTTCCTTAAATAAATCTTTCTGTTCTTCTATCTTATCTTCACTTCCGATGACACAGAATAAGTTCTCATCGAGCACTGCTTCCACGATATCGGCAAGTGCACGAATGTCGCCTTCATTAGCGTCCAATATCTGATTTCGCTCCTCTAATATCATATCTTTAGAAATATGACACATATAGAGGTTCATCGAACGGTCACCCTTTGCGGCCGGTGTCATCGGGCGATCAAGATTACTCATTGTTCCGATGATATATTTTGTCATGTCGCGGTCACTGACTGTAAAGTTCTTAATGTATGCGACCACGCCCTCATAGACCTCATTCGTCTTCTCTAGATTCGGGTCGCGGTAGGATACAAAATATCCTTCCCCAAGTCTTGAGAACTGGCTCATACAACCGTAAGCTCCGCCTTTGACACGCACATTTTGCCAGAGATATTCATACCCCATAATCACTCGCAGTATCTGGAACGCTCCGTGATATTCATATCCTGCATCCAAGAAATTGCCGCCACGTGCCACATACTGGACCTTGGAAGAGGTCTTGAATCCTTCATTTCGTTTCTCGCAGTGAATGATACAGTTCGTCTCTGCCACCGGTGTAACATACAGGCTCTGTCGAAGCTCTGATATCTGCTCTTCAAGTCCTGCCAGTCCGTCTCTTGACGCCGTAAAACTGAGCATCATATTGTCAGCGCGGAACAGCCCCTTCACCAGCTGCTTCAGTTCCGCAATCAGTACGGTTTTCTCTTCTTCAAAGTGTTCCTCGATATATTTGACCACTTCATAGTATCCAATACCGCTTGTCAAATCCTTGAACTTCGATAGCGGTGACGTATAAGAAAGTGCACGAAGTGCTGCCGTTGTGTGTCCCGCACTTAGGAAACGCATCTGGAGTCTTGACTTTGTCATCGAAAGAATCTCTTTCAAACGTTTCTCATCATCCAGCTTTGATTTTGTCAGTATCTCCTGCATCATCGAAAATGCTACAGGCATCTTCGGATAGAGCGCCTTTGCCTTGAGTTCAAAAGTTGCCTTGAATGCCTTTTCCTTCGCATTTTCCACATCCGGATACAGTTCTAATGACGAACTGATTCCTCCGGTATGCACATTAATCTCATTGAAGAGTTCCCCGTACTCATAGTTCTCTGTATCGATAATGCCAAGAACTGCCTGTAAGATTCCAACATAAGGAAGTTTCTCTTCCGGCACACCTGATAAATCAAACAGAAGGTCCACATACCCGATTCCATTTGTATCAATCTCATGGAAAATCACAGGCGTCTCTGCAATCTTCAACTCTTCATTATAAATCGGTGCAATCTCACGGCTGATATCACTGCGTTCAAGAACCGGTATCTTTTCTACATCCTCCGGTTTTTCTTCTGATTCCTGATAGTCTAAAAGTTCATTTGTTGCGGCCACCAACGCCGACACCTCTTCTTTACTGAGGCTTGCCTTGTACGCTGCCAATTTTTCTTCTAATTCCTTATCCATTCTTGCGGTTCTGCCTCGCTCCGGCTTCACCACCACAATGGCACCATGCGTATTGTCTAAGATATATTTCTGAATCAATTCCTCAAAGTATCCTGTACCCACCTGTTTTTTGAGGAACTCATAAGTCTCAATCGCATCCAAATGAATGAATGGCTTCTCATCGTCGTACAGCCAACTGTCAAAGCTCTGAAGTCCGTACTCAAGCCCTGTCGGAATATTTCCAAAGTCAGCCTCACGATAGCGGAATTCATGATAGTGAATCCCTGCCTCCAATGCCTTCTCATCAATTCCGTTTGCGACAAGACCTTTTAGCGTATCTTCTATCACATTTACAAATGCATCCTTTTGCTCTAGATTCGCATTCTTTGCCACGATTGAGAAAATCGGCTGGTAGATTCCGTTGTCATAAGAACCCAAAATATCCTTGCCGATTCCGGCATCTGTAAGTGCCGTCTTAAGCGGTGCTCCCGGTGCTGATAAAAGCGCATAGTCAAGCACCTCGAATGCCAAATACAACTCTTTGTCAAGACTGGTTCCGATAACCTTATTGTATGCCAGATAGGTGTTATCCTCTTCCGGCTCACTGCTTGTAATCGAGTAAGTTTCCTCCACCTGCTTCATTTCCGCAAATGGTGCCTGAAGTGCAATTGCCGAATCAATCTCGAGTGCATCAAAGTTTGACAAATACTCTCTGTCGAGCCACTCTAATTTTTCTTCAAAATCCATATCTCCGTACAGATAGATATAACTGTTAGACGGATGATAATATTTTGAATGGAAATCAAGGAACTGCTCGTAAGTCAAATCCGGTATATACTCCGGGTCTCCGCCGGACTCATTTGCATAGCAGGTATCCGGGAAGAGTTCATTTAGAATCACACGGTCCAGCACACCCTCCGGTGACGAAAATGCTCCCTTCATCTCGTTATATACGACACCATTATAAGTAAGTGCATCTTCCTCCGACTCAAGATTATAACTCCAGCCTTCCTGACGGAAAATCTCGTCGTGTAGGTAAATGTTTGGATAGAACACTGCATCCATGTACACATGCATCAGATTCTGAAAATCCTTGTCATTGCAGCTCGCAGCCGGATACACAGTCTTATCCGGATACGTCATCGCATTTAAAAATGTATTGAGTGACCCCTTCACCAGTTCTACAAACGGGTCCTTCAGTGGGAAGTTCTTCGAACCGCAGAGTACAGAATGCTCCAAAATATGCGGAAGACCTGTGCTGTCCTCCGGCGGTGTTCGGAAGCCGATATAAAATACTTTATTGTCATCATCATTATCCATCAAAAGTACACGTGCGCCAGTTTTCTTGTGACGCAGGAGATATCCTTCTGATTTCAAATCCTTCAAATTCTTTTCTTGTATTAATTCATAAGTTGTTAGTCTGTCTAAATTCATATTATACGCTCCTGATTTTTCTCTGCTCTTTTCGCATTATACCATTATTTTCCCCAAGAATAAAGAAAAATAGTCAGTAAAAATGGGCCGTGCTTTTTGCACAGCCCTTGAATTTCAAAATATGCAATTATTCATTACTCTTTTTCGTCAGTACAAGCAATGCTCCAACCAAAAGTGCTGCACCAACCACAAGCGAAATCAAAGCACTCTTTGTAAATCCGGCTACAATGTAAGTTACAAATGATACTGCTGCTACCGTAATTGCGTATGGCAATTGTGTAGATACATGGTTTACATGATTACACTGTCCACCTGCAGATGCCATAATGGTTGTATCAGAGATTGGTGAGCAGTGGTCTCCACAAACTGCACCTGCCATACATGCTGAGATACCAATGATTGTAAGTTCCGGACTTGTCTCGCCAAATACAGCGATTACAATCGGAATCAAGATACCGAAGGTTCCCCAAGATGTACCTGTTGCAAATGCGATCACACAACCAATTACGAAGATGATTGCCGGCAAAAATCCCATAAGTCCGCCTGCAAAGCTCTCAACAGATGCTTCTACAAATGCTTTTGCCCCCAGACTGTCTGTCATTGCTTTCAGTGACCATGCAAATGTCAGAATCAAGATGGCCGGAACCATTGCCTTGAATCCATCAGGAATACATCCCATACAATCAGAGAATGTCATTACCTTACGTACCAAATATAAAATGATTGTAATAATCAACCCGAAGAAGCTTCCGAGTGCAAGACCTACTGAAGCATCACAATTCGAGAATGCTGTTACAAAGTTCTCTCCACTGAAGAATCCACCTGTGTAAAGCATGCCGATTACACAACATACGATGAGTGAAACAATCGGAATCACAAGGTCCATTACTTTACCCTTTGGATTCGCGAACTCAGACTCTGCATTGTCATAAGGACGATCTTCTGTTGTGTAGATATCTCCTGCAAGTGCATTGAGTTCATGTTTCTTCATCGGGCCGTAATCTTTTTTCATTACGACTAATACAATCATCATCACAATGGTAAGGAGTGCATAGAAGTTATAAGGAATTGCTTTGATAAATACTTCTAAGCCTTTTCCGTCTTCCACATAACTGCTCACTGCCGCTGCCCAAGATGAGATTGGAGCGATAATACAGATTGGTGCTGCTGTCGCATCAATTAAGTAAGATAATTTTGCACGTGATACGTTGTGCTTATCTGTTACAGGACGCATAACGCTACCTACTGTCAAGCAGTTGAAATAGTCATCAATGAAGATTAATACACCAAGAGCTACGGTTGCAAGCTGTGCTCCCACTCTTGTTTTGATATGTTTGCTTGCCCATGCACCGAATGCTGCGGAACCACCTGCACGATTCATGAGACATACCATCGCACCTAAGATAACTAAGAATATCAAAATTCCCATGTTATAGCCGTCAGTGAGTACCGCGATAAATCCTCCGTTGAAGATGTGCATTACGGTTCCTTCAAATGAGAAGCCTGAATAGAATAATGCACCTACCAAAATACCTACAAACAATGAGCTGTACACTTCTTTTGTAATGAGTGCCAGTGCAATCGCCACGAGTGGTGGCACAAGTGACCAAAAGGTCGCATACATCGATGGCACATATTCTGCTTCTTCAGCCGCGAATGCTGTCATCGACATCATCATCACCAATACCAGAATCATTGGTATGGCTTTCCATACGTGTTTCTTAAAATTACGCATTTTCATTTCCTCTCTTTCGTTCTGTGATAGGATTTTCCTATCACAAAAAAATACCATGAACGACTTCGTGAAAAGCTCGTTCATGGCACATAATCTCACGATATTTCCATAACAACGATAGCACTCCACAAAAATGTGACAGTCCGCTACATATTCTATAGCGTCCCAGAAACAATTCCCTGGACAAGAAATCGAATCTTCGGCAAATATTCCTTTCTCACAGAGCGGCTGTCCAACCTTGCTAAGTGATACACATAATATTCGCGCCTCTATCAGTCCGTCATTCAATTGTTGACAGTATAACATCTGTCATTTTATTTGTAAACCCTTATTTAATAAATCCAAAGCAATCCGGGAGAACAATAGTTGTTAAAAAATTTTCTTTAAAAAAGTTATTGACAAATGTGCTACGCATGAGTATAATACATATTGTTCGGTTGAAACAGACAGAACATGCACGAGTGGCTCAGTGGTGGAGTATCGCCTTGCCAAGGCGAGGGTCGCGGGTTCGAATCCCGTCTCGTGCTTTTTTTGTTGCCTAAATTAAAAAACCCTTGAGGAATCAAGGGTTTTTCCATGTCTTTATGCAATTTTATACAAGAGATTGCCCCATTTTTGCCCCTTTTCGACCTTGTTTCAGCATTTTTGACACCCGTTATGCATCTTATCTTGTGATAATGGGTATTGGCTAGTAATTTACCACTCCTTATACCCAGTATACTGAAGTAATAAGTCAAAAATACTATGATTTAGACCAAACTTTCTATAGAATAGTTGATATACCTCAACAATACCCACGATTTTGCAAAACCGTGGGTATTTTTATACCATATTAGTCGTTGTATAGAAAGTCAGCAAATAAAAACATGATTTTTAACTTGTTTCTTATTGTTTGTGGGTATCCTGTGACTAAAATCCCCCGTCTATACCCATTCTTTTCGCTTCTCGCACCTATTCTTCCAAACCAGAAACGGTTTCTACCTTCTCTTCTAGTATCATCTCCGCTACAACACTCTCTTCAGATGTCGTTTCCGCTATAACAGCCTCTACGGCCACATTCTTCGTCTTCTTCAACATCTTCCATATTAAGAAAACTGATGCCACTACCAACGCAAGCGCCAACACCTGCGATACACGAAGCCCTGTTCCAAAAAACATAAGCGAATCGGTACGAAGTCCTTCTATCCAGAATCTACCTATTCCATATCCAAACAAATAAATCAGTAGAATCTGACCATCGAATTTCTTATATTTCTTCCAACATAGTAACATGATAAAAAGAACACCTACATTCCAAAGCGACTCGTACAGGAACGTTGGATGAACCTGTATATAATTGATACCGTCAATCATTTCCATATTGCTGCGCATCATCTCTGTCACATCTGAACTTCTCACTGCGTCAAGAGGCAGTCTCATGGCAAACAGATTATCCGTATACTCACCAAAAGCTTCTCGGTTAAAGAAATTGCCCCAGCGTCCCATAATCTGTCCCAGAATAAGTCCCGGAGCTGCAGTGTCTGCCAGAAGGCCAAAAGAAAGTTTCTTAACCTTACAGTAGACAGCCACCGTAATCACAGCAGCTATCACTCCGCCGTAGATGGCAAGCCCACCTTCTCGCAAATTGAAGATGCTAAGCAGGTCATCTTTATATGAATCCCATGAAAAAATAACATAGTAAAGTCTAGCACCGAGAACTGAAATAATCACAGCATAGATTGCAAGGTCGTAGTAAATATCCGGGTCTTGTCCGCTTTTTTTTGCAAGGTGTGTTGCCATCAATATTCCGGCAACAACACTAAATCCAATCACCATGCCATAGAATGCAATCTCGAATCCGAATACGGAAATGCTCTTTCCGACATGTTCCAAATGAATTCCCAGATTCGGAAAATCAATACTCATCGTCATATCATTTTCCCCTTCTTAACTATACGTTGAATCTAAAGAGAATAATATCTCCATCCTGAACCACGTACTCTTTTCCCTCCAAGCGAACAAGCCCTTTGTCCTTGGCTGCACCGTAAGTACCACAATCCATCAAGTCATCATAACTTACAATCTCTGCGCGAATGAAGCCACGTTCAAAATCAGAGTGAATCTTTCCGGCTGCCTGTGGTGCCTTTGTACCCTTTTTGATGGTCCATGCACGGACTTCCGGCTCACCGGCAGTCAGATAACTGATAAGGCCAAGCAAGCTATAACTTGCTTTAATCAATTTCTCAAGTCCGGATTCTTCTAATCCAAGGTCCTCTAAGAACATTTTCTTTTCGTCGTCTTCTAATTCAGCGATTTCCTGCTCAATCTGTGCACATACGACGAACACTTCACAGTTCTCTTTTTCTGCATACTCTCTCACAGATTGCACTCCTTCATTGGAAGCACCATCATCCATAAGGTCGTCCTCTGCTACGTTTGCAGCAAAGATAACCGGCTTATAAGTAAGAAGATTATAACTCTCCAAAAGTGCAAGTTCATCTTCATCATTTACTTCAAAGCTTCTCGCCATATTGTCATTCTCAAGATGCTCTTTGATTTTCTCCAAAAGTTCCAGCTCCTTCGCAACTGTTTTGTCGTTGCGGGCAACCTTTACTGCCTTTGCAATACGTCTTTCCAGAATCTCAATATCAGAGAAAATGAGTTCCAAGTTGATTGTCTCAATGTCACGAAGCGGAGCAATGCTGCCGTCCACATGTACGATATTGCTGTCCTCAAAACATCTTACGACGTGTACAATCGCATCTACCTCACGAATATTTGCAAGGAACTGGTTTCCAAGACCTTCTCCTTTGGAAGCCCCCTTTACAAGTCCCGCAATGTCAACAAATTCTATCGCTGCCGGAACAATCTTCTTCGTATTGTACATTTTCCCAAGCACGTCCAACCTCTCATCCGGTACAGTTACCACACCCACGTTCGGGTCGATGGTACAGAACGGATAGTTTGCCGATTCTGCTCCTGCCTTTGTAAGAGAATTGAACAACGTACTTTTCCCTACATTTGGCAATCCTACGATTCCTAACTTCATAATTTATCACATCTCCTTTGTTTTATGGGGCTTTGAACACTTTTGAATTTGTGTTTACGCCATTTCTACGCCATTACCCCACATTGTTATATCTATTTTCAAACAGTCTTATTGCCCTTGTCATTGAATCATCCGTTACATGAACATAAGTATTCATTGTTGTTTGAATGCTCGCATGACCTAGCAAATGTTGTAAGACTTTCGGTTGTACTCCACTTTCTATTGCCCTCGTTGCGTATGTATGTCGTAATGTGTGCATAGAAAATGGTGGGATTTCTGCTTTCTCACACAACTTGTATAAGTGTGTATCATAAGAACTGTTCTTCGCAGGCATTCCTGTACGGAAGTTAATAAAAACAAGGTCACTCAACTTCATACTTGCAGTTTGTCCTGTCAGCCTGTCGGTATACGTTAACACCTGTTGCAACTCCTCTGACAATTTCTGCTTCTTCCTCATCTGCTTTAACTCAACAAACAGTTGATATGCTCGATTAGTAAGTGGAATTGTCCTGTAACTCGTCTGTGTCTTTGGTGGACCTGCTCGCCACACCTTTTGTCTGTGTCTGAACTCTAATGTCTTGTTAACAGTAAGTGTACGATTATCCCAATCAATCATATCCCAAGTCAATCCTATCATCTCGCCTGTCCTAAGTCCTGTTTCAAGTAAGATGGCGTATTGATAATAATTGTGAGAACTTTCTGCCACTTCTAAAAACTTCTGTTCTTCTGC